>JAISAX010000629.1 GCA_031266495.1 Opitutaceae bacterium | reverse complement strand
CATGGGGAACCCGCCAAACTAACCCGCAAGGGTATCCGGTAACGATGGCGGGGCATAAAAGGGGACTGGCCCGCTCCTCAATGCGCCTCGGGCCAACCTCCTCCCCACCCCCCCTGCCTGTCCCGCCTCGCCACGCCCCTCCCCGCCCCGTCTCCCTCTGACCCGGAACGAGAGGGCCGCAAAAAGGCGCAAAAAGTCGCGAAAAGGCGCAGAAGGCGCAGAAGGCGCAAAAACAGGGAGCTGTATTTTTTTGCGCCTTTTGCGCCTTTTCGCGGCTATCCCGGTCGTCTTCGCGCTCTAGCGGGCTGCTGCGGCGGCGGGGCGGGCGAGTTCGCCGAGAAGCCAGGCGCGTTGGCCTTCCTGCTGGTTCTGCGCTTCGAGCGTCTGGCTCAGGCGTTGGCGGAGGAGGGCGTCGTCGCGCGTTTCGGCCGCGAGTTGCCGGGCCATGTCCCCGACGACGGCGAGGGTGGCATCGTCGGTCCCGGAAGCTTTCGCGGCAGTGACCCCGGCCGCTTTCGTTGCGGCGATCCGTTCGCCGGAGTGGGCCACGAGTTCGGCGCAGGCGGCGAGGATGAGGTCCTGGCGCCCGATGTTGATCCGGGATATGTGGGCGAGGCGGGCGAGGTCCTGGCGGACGGTGCCGTCGAGATCCGGCCGGAGGAGCGCCTTGTACGCATCGACGGTCCCGGAGGGTTGCACGAGGGTGTTGTTGGCGTTGTCGAAGATGCGCCGGGTGTTGGCTCCGATGGTGGCGATTTCGAAGCCGTCCACGTAACCGGCGGTGCGGGGCAGGAAGGGGACGACAAAGGGGGGCGGCGTGACGCCTACCACTGCGGGCAGCCAGTCGCTCAATTCGGTGAACTTGGCATTGCCGGCCCGGGAGGTGATGTAGTGGAGGAAGTCGATGGCGCGGTCCAGGTGTTTCGATTCGCGGTTGATGCCGAAGGTGAGGCCGACGTTGGTGGCGGCTTCGGAGGAGGGGCCGAGGACGTTGCGGCCGTACTTCGAGTGGGAGGGCGAGGGGATGGGGATGTCGAAAACCTTGATCTCGAAGTCGGCCTGCTGGCGGAAGGAGGGGGCGTCCCAACTGCCGGTGGCGATCATGAGGGCGTGGCTTTGCAGGAAATAGAAGGAGGCGTCCTCGCGGGTGATGGACATGTAGCCGGGCTGGAGGAGGAGGCCGACTTCGCGGTTGATCGTGAAGGCGTCGGTGATGGCGGGGGTGTCGAGCGTCCAGTCGCCGCGCAGGTAGCCGACGCCGATGTCGGCGGCTTCGCTTTTCATGGAATAGTTGCGCAGGGTGGCGCGGGCCATTTTCTGCGTCTGGCTGGTGACGAATTTCTGGATGAGCTGGGGGCCGTTGGCCTTGGAGCCGGCGACGGGGATGACGTCCACGTTTTTCTCTTTCGCGTACGTTTCGATCCGGTGGCAGACGTCGAGAAATTCACTGAAATTGGCCGGGGCCGGCGTGTCGCCGAGGATGCGTTTCCAGAGGGAGACGTTGTAATAGACGCGGCCGGTGAACATGGACATGCCCACGCCGTAATATTCGAGGAGGTTGGGGCGATAGGCGAAGCCGCCGGTGAGGCCGTCAACGAAGGTCTCGCGCCAGATGGTGTTCTCGAGCCCGGTGCCCTTGTTCCAGGGGTTGGGTTTTTCCACGAGGTCGGAGATGGGCTGGAAGAAGCGGGCGAGCATCTCGTCCTCGCCGGCGCTGAGGCGGCCGAGCTGGAGGATGTCGGTGGCGGTGCCGCCGATGAGCTGCGTCTGGATCCACTGGGCATAGGTGCGCTCGGGGATGGCGAGTTGCTCGACCTTGACGCCGGGATGGAGCTTTTCGTAGTCGCGGGCGAGTTGGTCGAGGGCTTTTCGCAGGCCGCCTTCGAGTTGCCAGTGGGCGAAGCGGATGATTTCGCCTCCGGTGGCTTCGGCGCGGTTGCGGGTGAAGACCTTGAAGAGGGCGAAGGTGAAGCAGCCGAGGAGAAGGACGAGGCCGATGAGGTTGGAAAGGGAGGAGCGGTTCATGCGCGGTCCTCCGGAGTTCTGATTTTCGATTCCCGCCGCGAGGCGGCGGCGGCGGATTTTTGCGAAGGGGGAGTGGCGCGTTCTTCGGGCAGCGCGTCGCGGATTTCCTGGATCATGAGGCGGCGGTTGTCGCGGAGGAACTCGGCGAGGAACTTGTCGCTGTACCGGCGGGCCACGGGGTTGCGGCCGAGATCGCGGGCGAGTTGCACGATGCTCACGTAAACGTCGGCGCGCGTAATGGTGCGGCGGATGCCCTCCTTCTCGGAGGCCAGGTAGTGGCCGAGGATGGAGGTCTTGTCGAAACGGTAACGCTGGCCGACCTGGGCGAGGAGGAAGTGGAGATCGCGGCGGCTGTCGCCCGTGACGAGTTTGTCGGCCTGGCGCCCGTAGTCGTCGTAGAGGACGCGGCGGCGGTCGTCGCTGATGTCGGGGGAGTAAAGTTCGATGATGCCGAGTTTGACGAGGGCCTGTTCGGCGAGGGGGTGGGTGGGGCTGAGTTCACGGAGTTTTTTGTAGTGGGCGGTGGCGGCGGGCAGGTCGGGCGGGGTGCGGTGGGCCTGTTCGAGCCGGCCGAGGTGATAGCGGGCGACGAGGCCGAGGTCGTCGGTTTCGTTGGCCTTGATGATGTCGTTGAGCAGGCGGGCGGCGCGGGCGACGTTGGAATCGGTCTTGGGCTGGACGAGGAGGAGGGTGATGGCTTCGCCGAAACGGGCTTCGCGGCCTTTGGCATGGGCGAAGGCGGTCCGGGCTTCGGTCACGAGGCCCATCGACGCGGCGCGCCAGGCGTCTTCGAGATCGGGGGCGGCGGGGGCGGCGGCATCGGCGCGGAGCGCCTGCGTCCAGGAG
>JAISAX010000532.1 GCA_031266495.1 Opitutaceae bacterium | reverse complement strand
CTGGCTGAAAAACTGCAAGACCCGGCGTTCCACAAGCAGGAAGGTTTTCCGAAAGGATCGGACGCGGCCATCCTTGCCATGTCCGATCCGCCGTACTACACCGCCTGCCCGAACCCGTGGCTGGCGGAGTTCGTCAGTGTGGGGCCGGCTTCCAGCCGGCCAGAAATGATCAGTGATTCAGAGATTGGCCGGCAGGATGCCGGCCCCACGCCATATAGCCGCGAGCCGCTGGCGATCGACGTATCCGTGGGCAAGACCGACGCCATTTACAAGGCGCACAGCTATCATACCAAGGTGCCGCACCTGGCCATCGTGCCATCCATCCTGCACTACACCGAGCCGGGCGACGTGGTGCTGGACGGCTTTGCCGGTTCGGGCATGACCGGCGTGGCCGCGCAGTGGTGCGGCACGGCTCCGGCAAGCTATCGGCACGAACTGGAACTGGCGTGGAAGAAAGAAGGCCGCGCCGCGCCCAAGTGGGGCGCGCGCCGCGCGGTACTCAACGACCTGTCGCCCGCCGCCACCTTCATAGCCGCGAACTACAACATCCCGTTCGACGTAGACGCCTTCGCCAAGGCGGGCAAGCAACTGCTCAAAGAAGTGGAGCAGGACATCGGCTGGATGTACGAAACCTTGCACGTAGAGCCAGCTTCCAGCCGGCTAAAACAAGCCTTGTCACAAACCTTGACCTTCGAGCCTTGCGATCCTTTTCAAGCTCCATCTCCCACCATACGAAAGGATCATCTCCCCCATGTCCAAGTACCGGGCGCGACTTATTTCGTCACGTTTCGTACCGCCAACCAGCGGAAATTGTCGCCAGCGGCGCGTGACGAGGTTTTGGCGGCGCTACAGTTCTGGAATGGGAAACGCTGGCGCTTGTTTTCCGCCGTAATCATGCCGGATCATGTGCATATCGTGATCCAACCCTTACCGAAGGAGACGGGGGACGGGTTCTGGGATTTGTCCGAGTTGCTCCACAGCGTGAAGAGCTTTAGCGCCAACAGGATCAACCAGATCGAGGAACGTACCGGCGTTGCTGTCTGGCAAAGCGAAAGTTATGATCGAATCATCCGCGACGAGGCGGAATTGCTGGCGACGCTGGCGTACATCAACCACAATCCACTACGAGCGGAGCTGTGTGCGGAAGGAGAAGGGTATCCTTGGGGGGGTGTGGCTGAGGAATTGCTTCTGGCCGGCTGGAAGCCGGCCCCACTGGGGCGCATCGAATATACGGTGTGGAGCCAACTATATAGCTGCCCCGAATGCGCTGGCGAAGTGAATTTCACCGAAGAAGCGTTGGATGAGGAATCCAAGCGCGTCAAAGATGAGTTTCCATGCCCGCATTGCGGCGCTAAATTAACCAAGACCCGGCTGGAGCGTCTCTATACGACGAAAGTTGATCCCAGTACGGGCAAGTCGATCCAAGTACCCAAGCGTGCGCCAACACTGATTGTTTATACGCTTGGCAAGACGAGATATGAGAAAAAGCCAGCGGCGGATGATTTGAATGTCATTCAGCGCATTGAGGAGTTGCCGATACCGCCGCAAGTGCCCACGACCGAAATCCCGCCGATGCACATGACGCATGAGCGGGCGCGCATGGACTACGCTGGCATCACCCACATTCACCACTTCTACCTGCCGCGCGCTGCGCAGGCGATGGGTGCGTTGTGGGAGAAGGCGCACGCGCATCCTGATGCGCGGATTCGTGGCTTTCTGATCTTTATGGTGGAGCAGGCGGTTTGGGGACTATCTGTTCTCAATCGCTATGGGCCAACACATTTTTCCCAAGTAAACCGCATGTTGACAGGCGTCTATTACGTCGCCTCGCAACATTCGGAATGCAGCCCTTGGTACATCCTTAATGGAAAGCTCGACCGGCTGACTAAGACTTTCCAAGCATTCAGATCGGCTCAGAATGTGGCAGTGACGACGGGCACGGCAGCGAGGCTTCCGCTATCCGATGACACAGTTGACTACATCTTCACCGACCCGCCCTTCGGCGAAAACATCTACTACGCCGACCTGAACTTTCTAGTCGAGGCATGGCACGGCGTCACCACCGACGCCAAGCCCGAAGCCATCATCGACAGGTTCAAGCACAAGGCGTTGCCCGAATACCAGCATCTGATGCAACGCTGCTTCGCCGAATACCAGCGCGTACTGAAACCGGGCCGCTGGATGACGGTGGTGTTCTCCAACAGCAAAGCGGCGGTGTGGAACGCTATTCAAGTCGCTTTGCAGCGGGCGGGTTTCGTTGTGGCCGAGGTGACGGCGCTGGACAAGGTGCAGGGCAGCTATCGGCAAGTCACCTCCACCACCGCCGTGAAGCAGGACTTGGTGATTTCCGCCTACAAGCCCAACGGCGGGCTGGAAGACCGCTTCAGGAAAAGCGGCGCGACGGTGGAATCGGCGTGGGATTTTGTGCAAACGCACTTGCGGCAGTTAGCGCCTTGCAAAGTAACGAGCGGAGACTTCGCTGAGTTGATTCCGGTCGTCGAGCGTGATCCGCGCCGCATTTATGACCGCATGGTGGCGTGGTTTGTCCGGCATGACTCTCCCGTGCCACTCTCTAGCAACGAATTTTTGAGCGAAGCCCGTACCCGGTATGCAGAACGTGATGGAATGCTTTTCTTGCAAGAGCAGGCGATTGAATACGACAAGAAACGCCAACAGATTCCCAAGATTCGTGAACCGGAGCTATGGGTCGATGACGAGCGCAGCGCCATCGACTGGCTAACAGAATTTCTCAAAAAATGCCCATCCACCTATCAGAGCATCCACCCGGAATTCATCAAACAACTCGGCGCGGGCTGGAAGAAACACGAAACCCGCCCGGAACTTTTCGCGCTGCTGGAAGCCAACTTCCTGCGCTTTGAGGGCACAGGCGATGTGCCCAGCCAGATTCACCGCTATCTCTCGACCAACTACCACGACCTGCGCGGGCTGGAGAAAACCGATCCGCGCCTCAACGCCCGCGCGCAGGATCGCTGGTACGTGCCCGATCCGAACAAGGCGCAGGACTTGGAGAAAAAGCGCGAAAAGGCGCTCTTGAAGGAGTTCGAGCACTACAAAGCCTTCACGGGACGCAAGATCAAGGAATCGCGTCTCGAAGTGCTGCGCGCCGGTTTCCGCGCCGCGTGGGCGACGAAGGACTACGCCACCATCCTCGCCATCGCCCACAAACTGCCGGAAGCTACTTTGCAAGAGGACGAAAAGCTGCTCACCCTGTACGACATGGCACTGACGCGCAGCGAGGACGGGACCTGATGAAACAGGGCACGCCGATGACCCGGGATGAATTGCTCGCACGGCTGAATGGCATCGAATGGAGCGACTTCGAGTGCAAGCGCGCGCAACGCGGCGTGCCGGAGGATGCGTGGCGAACCGTTTCGGCTTTTGCCAACACGTCTGGCGGCTGGTTGGTGTTGGGTGTGGGCGAACGCGACGGAAAACCGGAGGTCGGCGGAGTCGATGAACCCGATAGGGTGCAGAACGATTTCCTGTCTGTTTTGCGCGGTGGTCGGAAGTTGAACCGGGTGATTGCAGTGGAGGCGCAGCATTTCGACATCGACGGCAAGCCTGTGTTTGCGTTTTATGTGCCGGAATTGTCGCGCTCGGAAAAGCCGGTTTATCTCAAGGGCGATCCACGGCAGAGCTACGTTCGGCGCGGCGCCGGTGATGAGCAATGCACTCCAAGCGAGTTGGAGCGGTTTTTGCGCGACGCGGCGCAAATTCGTTACGACGGAGCCGTGCTGGCCGATATTCCGGCCGATCGGTGCTTTGACGAAAGCACCGTCAAGTGGTATCGGGAGCAGTTTTTCCGGCGCAACCCGGAGCATGGGGAGATCGCGGACCCCATCGAATTTCTGCTGAACTGGAATTTTGCGGTGGAGCAGGATGAGAGGATTCTGCCGACTCGGGCGAGTGTGTTGCTGTTCGGCGCTGACCGCTATGTGCGCCAGATACTGCCAAGACCCGTGCTGGATTATCAACGTATCGACACGGCTTTCGATCAGTGGTCGGCGCAGGAACGCTGGCATGACCGCTACGTGTTTGAAGAAAACATCTTCAAGACCTGGCAAGGCCTGGTTGCCCGTTACATGCGGATTGCCGAGCATCCGTTCGTGCTCGATCCGGCCACGTTGCGCCGCAACGATGATCCGCCGGACTATGCGGCGTTTCGTGAAGCGGCCATCAACCTGCTGATTCATCAGGATTACGGCGATCATGGACGCAAGGCGTCCATCAAGCTGTTCACGGATCGCGCGGTGTTCTGGAACCCCGGCGATGCCTTTGCCACAACCGCTGAACTGCTCGACCCCACTGAAAAGGAAGTGCGTAACCCGTCCATTGTGAAGGCGTTTCGGCGGATTGGTTTGTCGGATCAGGCGGGCACGGGTATTCGTGCGATTTTCCGCAACTGGCATGAGTTGGGATGTGTGCCGCCGCAGCTTGCCAACGACAAGGCCAGAAAAGCATTCGAGTTGGTGTTGCGGAACAAGCCATTGGTGACCGGTGCGATGCGTCGCTTGCGCGAAACGCTGGGCGTCGATTTGACACCCGAACAGGCGGATACGCTGGCCTTGGCGCTGTCGCTGCCGAACGGCGAACCTTTGAGCCTGACGGCGATTCGCGGCTTGGGCGTCGGCACGACCCAACAAGCCAAGGCGGTGGCCGACCATCTCGTGCGGCAGCAACTGCTTGAACCGTTGAGCGCGACGCAATTTCATGTGCGGAACGTGATACGGCAAAGTTTCGTGCTGGAGACGGAAATCCGGTCTGCCGGGGAAGCCACCCCACAAGTCACCCCACAAGTCACCCCACAAGTCACCCCACAAGTCACCCCACAAGTCACCCCACAAGTCTTGGCGCTGCTGGTGAAAGTTTCCGGTGAGATGACGCGCCAGGAATTAATGAATGCGCTGGGGCTGAAAGACCGTTGGAACTTCGCCGATGTCTACCTCAAGCCCGCACTGGATGCGGGTGTGCTGGAGATGACCGCCCCCGACAAGCCGCAGAGCAGCAAGCAACGTTACCGCCTGACCGGCTTGGGACAAATGTCGATCAAGCAGGCGGGCGCATGAGCGGCGGCTTCGACATCGGCGACTGGTGCTGGCACACGCGGCAGGCCGCACCTTGCCGCGTGGTCGAGCGGCTGGCGCTGTGGGGCGAAGCGGCCTACCGCGTGTGGCTGCCGTCGAAAAATGCCGTGCTGCGCGCACGGGCGGCGGAACTGGCGGCGCTTGCCAGCGTGCAGCCCACGGTGGCGCAGATTCTGCACGCCACGGCGGCAGCCAAGTTGCTGGATGCGCTGGAAGAAAACCTGCTGCTCGCGCCCATCCAGTCCAGCGTCATCCCGCTGCCGCACCAACTCTACGCGCTGAACCGCGCCGTGGGACAAGCCCGTATCCGTTACCTGCTGGCGGACGAAGTGGGCCTGGGCAAGACCATCGAGGCGGGCCTGGTGCTGCGCGAACTGAAACTGCGCGGGCGTGTAAAACGCATTCTGGTGGTCGCGCCCAAGGGGCTGGTGCGGCAGTGGCAGGCGGAAATGCGGCAGCACTTCGGCGAGCCGTTCCACTTCGTCGATCCGTCCGCGCTCGCCGCCTTTCGCCAGTGGCGCGGGGACAGCGCAGAGGACAACCCGTGGCGGATGCACGATCAGGTGATCTGCGCGCTGGATTCGGTGAAGCCGCTGGAATCGCGGCGCGGCTGGAGTCTGGAGCAGATCCAGACCTACAACCGCGAGCGCTTCGAGGACTTGGTGTCGGCGGCTTGGGATTTGGTCATCATCGACGAAGCGCACCGCATGGGCGGCTCTACCTCCCAGGTGGCGCGCTACAAGCTGGGCGCGGCGCTGGCGGAAGCATCGCCCTATCTGCTGCTGCTCTCGGCCACGCCGCATCAGGGCAAGACCGACTCGTTCATGCGCCTGATGCAGTTGCTGGACAGGGACGCCTTTCCCGATGAAGGCAGCGTGAGCCGCGA
>JAISAX010000482.1 GCA_031266495.1 Opitutaceae bacterium | reverse complement strand
CGGAGGGGCAAGGGGCGAGGCGCGTTGCGCCTCGCCGCAGAGGCAGGAATGCCGCCGCTCCGGCCGCTCCGGCTCCCGCCTGCGTAACATCAGTTATAGAACTGATGTTGCGCAGGCCGACGGTGGCACGGGCTTCCAGCCCGCATCCAATGAAGAATGGAGAATGAAGAATGGGCCGATCCCTGCGGAAACCGAAGCTCCTGCACCTCATTCTGCATTCTTCATTCGTCATTCTTCATTAGCGAAGCGTCACGTGGCATGGGCATCCTGGTCCATGATTGCCGGGGGGGGGGAAAGGAGGGGGACGCTTGCCGGGTCGGGACGCTTGCGGCGCGGAGCGCCGTCCACGGGCAAGATGCCCGTGCCACGTCGCAAGCGTGTAACATCAGTTACAGAATTCGATTGGCGGGACTGTTGTCCCGTCCGGCGGCGGGGACGCCGCCGCTCCTTGCCTTTTGCTGATCAGTAATCCGTGCGGTCGGCCCAGACGCCGAATTTTTCCATGACAAAATCGATGTCCTTGTCACCGCGTCCGCTGAGGTTGACGAGGATCGACTCGTCGGGGCGCTCCTTCGCGAGCCGCAGCGCGTAGGCCACGGCGTGCGCGCTTTCCAGCGCCGGGATGATGCCCTCGCGACGCGACAGACGGAAAAACGCCTTGATGGCCTCGTCGTCGCTCGCCGTGCCCGCGATCGTGCGGCCGGTCGTGAACAGGTGCGCGTGCTCCGGCCCCACGGACGGATAATCAAGGCCGCTCGCCACCGAATACACGGGGCCCGGTTCGCCTTGCGCGTCCTTGAGCATGATCGAGTTGAACCCGTGCATCGTGCCTTCCTCGCCGTAGTTGAGGCTGGCGGCGTGTTCGCCGGGTTTCGCGCCGCGCCCGAGCGGCTCGACACCGTGCAGGCGCACCGGGTCGTCGAGGAAGCCGGAAAAGATGCCCATCGCGTTGGAACCGCCGCCGACGCAGGCCACGACGTTGTCGGGCAGTTCGCCGGTCATCTCGAAAAATTGTTCGCGCGACTCGATGCCGACGATGCGCTGGAATTCGCGCACCATGAGCGGGAGCGGATGCGGCCCGACGACCGAGCCGATGCAGTAGATGCTCTTGACGGGATCGGCGAGGTACGCCTCGAACGCGGAATCGACGGCTTCCTTCAGCGTCTTCGCGCCGCGCGACACGGGGACGACCTTCGCGCCGAGTATTCGCATGCGGACTACGTTGGGATGCTCTTTCACTATGTCCACCTCGCCCATGTGGATCTCGACCGGGATGCCGAAATACGCGCCGGCGGTGGCGAGGGCCACGCCGTGCTGGCCGGCGCCGGTCTCGGCGATGAGCTTTTTCTTGCCCATGAACTTCGCCAGCAACGCCTCGCCCATGCAGTGGTTGAGCTTGTGCGCGCCGGTGTGGTTGAGGTCCTCGCGTTTCAGGTAAATGCGCGCGCCGTCGAGCGCGTCGCTGAGGTTCTTGCAGTAATAGACGGGAGTGGGGCGGCCCTGGAAGTGTTTGCGGATCGAGCGCAGTTCACGGATGAAATCGTGGCTGCGGCAGATGCGATGGTACGCGTGGTTGATCTCGTCCATCTGCTGCTGGAGCTGCGGCGGGATGAACGAGCCGCCGAACTTGCCGAAAAATCCGCGGGCATCGGGTTGCGCGCGGTGCGTGGGGAGGCGGGAACGGTCGGAGGAGGGAGGGACGGGTGTGCTCATGGTGTGCGAGGGAAGAAGAAAGGAGAGTGCCCACGGAACGCACGAAAAGACACGAAAGAAAAACCGGAAATCGGGGATCGGGTGAAGGAGCGGCGGCATTCTTGCCGCTGCGACGAGGCGCATCGCGCATCGCCTCTCCCCATCGGTTTGCGCTGCGGATCTCTTCGGTCCGGAGACGCTTCGCGTCGTCAGCAGCGGCAAGAATGCCGCCGCTCCTTCACCTGCGGGCGAGCGTGGCCATGATGGCTTTTTGCGTGTGCAGACGATTTTCGGCCTGGTCGAAGATGATCGAGCGCGGGTTATCGAGAACCTCCTGCGTCACTTCCTTGCCGACGTAGGCGGGCAGGCAGTGCATGAACCAGGCATCGGGTTTGGCGGCGGCAAAAAGTTTCGCATCCACGCTGTACGGGCTCATCTGCGCGATGCGTTCCTTCGCCTCGTCTTCCTTGCCCATGCTCACCCACACGTCCGTGTAAACGACATCGGCGCCCTTCACGGCTTCGTAAGGATCGTGCGTGAAGTGATAACGTCCGCTGCCGGGACCGCAGCCGTCGCCGAAATCCTCCTTCGCGAGCAGGGCGTTGAAGTCGGCGGAAGGCGCAAAACCCTGCGGTCCGGCGAGCGCGATTTCCATGCCGAAGAGGTTGGCGCCGAGAATCCACGAATTGGCCATGTTGCAGGCGGTGTCGCCGAGGAAGGCGATCTTGCGGCCCCGGAGCGAGGCGAAGAGGTCGCCGCCGGGCGCGGCCCAGCGTTCGGCCAGCGTGAAGGCGTCGGTGTAGATCTGGCAGGGATGGAGAAAATCCGTGAGGGCGTTGATCACCGGAATGGAGCCGGCGGCGGTGAGGCGCTCGACTTCGGAATGGTCGAAAGTGCGCACGATCAGGCCGTGGACGAAACGCGAGAGCACGCGCGCGGTATCCTCGACGGATTCGCCACGGCCGAGCTGAATGTCGTTCTTGTTGAGAAAGAGCGGATTGCCGCCCAGCTCATGAATGCCGACCTCGAAGGAGACACGCGTGCGGGTGGAGGATTTGGAAAAAATGAGCGCCCACGTCTGGTACCGGAGGATGTCCGGAGAGGCGGCGGTGCCGCGTTTCTGTTTGAGGTCCCGGGCCAGCGCGAAGATTTCGGCCACTTCGCGTGGCGAGAAATCCGTCTCTTTGAGGAAGTGCTTCATAAAAGGAAGCGATCATGCGTAAGGCGTTCGCAAGCCACCGACGAGAGTAAAATGAACGGGAATGAAAATGAACGGGAATGCACGATCGGGCGCGGCGGGAGCGGCGGCATTCCTGCCGCTGCGACGAGGCGCGAAGCGCCTCGCCCCTTGCCTCTGCACCACTCCAACCGGCGACGCTTCGCGTCGTCGCAGCAGTCTGGAGACCGCCGCTCCCGCTTCCGGCTACTTCCGGATGTTGCGGAGCAGGGTTTCGAAGGAGGACGGCGTGCCGTCGGTCAGGGTATCGCTTTTGAGCGTACGCACGCTGCCATCGGCAAAGACCACGTTCATGGTCTCGCCCTTGTGACGCCAGTCGAACTCGCCGCGCGTGATCGAGCCGACGCCGACAACGCTGAAACTGTCGCCTTCCGTGCCGTTCTGTTTGGCCTCGACGAGAAGAATCGACTGCGAAGGGGCGGAGAGCCGGGAAAAGGTGACCGGATCGGTGTCGTCGCCTCCGGCCAGATTGAGCGCATAGGTGCGACGCGGTGCCACCGTAAATGTCGCCCTCGCGTCGGGACAGAGAAACAGGTTATCGATGCCGGCGATCGGGAAACGCAGGGTCAGCCGTTTCTGGATGAGTTGCCACCAACTGATGGTCTGGGAGCTTTCTTTGGGGTAGTCGGGATTGGGGTTTTGAGAAATCGGCGCGAGGCCGCGGTTCTCGTCGGCATACTGGAGGACGGCCATGCCGAGCTGGCGCATGTTGGATTTGCACTGGATGGCACGGGCGGAGCGACGGACGGAACCGACCGTGGGAATGATAATCGCCGCAAGTATCCCGATTATCGCTACAACCGTGAGCAGCTCGACAAGCGTGAACCCGGAGCAGCGGGCAATGCGTGGCAGAGAATGATGGATATTCGTTTTCATGGCAGTGTGCGGGGGGGGGGGGGAGACGAATTAAGAATCAAGAGTTAAAAAAGGCGGCTTCGCCGTCGGGTTGCGTTGCGCAGGCCGTGAGTGATTCGTGTGCGCAGGTTCGTTTTTTTTGATTCTTAATTCTTAACTCTTGCTTCTTGATTTCCCCGCGCCAGCGGGGAGGCCGCGGGGTTTTCCACAAGACCAGTGACGGCGGTGGATTGCTGTCGCCGGGCCTCGCCGCCGAACGTGGCGGGAGCGGCGGTTGATTTGGCGGATTCCATGTACGTGCGCCAGGGACGGGTGGCGTGCGGATTGCGATGGACGACGAGATTGCTCACGCGGATGACGCCGGATTTTTCGGTCGCAAGCTGCACCATGCCGTTGCCCCAGATGCGGATGTTTTCGCCCTCAAGCGTGGCCTCGCGCTGGCACAGCCCGATGCCGAGGTTTTCCCAGATCAGGAGGTCGCGGACACGAGTGTGCGAACGCTGGATGTTGTACACACCGTTGTCGTTGCCGAAAAAACGGCCTTCGCGGATTTCGGACAAAATGTCGTCGTGCGCGGAAAATCCTTCGTCGAGATTGTGGCAACCGGTGATGTTCTCGAAGAGCAGATCGGAGCCACGTCCGTGCAGGTTGAAGCCGTCGTTGCGTGCGCCGCTGGCAACGAGGTTGCGGTACCGGTGATGCGAGACGCCCTGAATGCGGACGACAAAATAACGCGTCGAGATTTCCCAGCCTCCGGGATCGGCCTCCGGGCCGAGCGCGAGGGTTTTTGTCGCGGCATCCCACGTGATGGCGGAAGCGGCAGACGGGGCCGCGAAGCGTCCGGTCGCGGCGTCCTCGGGAATGCGGACGCCACGGTGGCGGAGAACGAAGGGATACTCTGTCGTGACCGTAGCACTACGCTGCGATGAGAAAATGACCGGATCGAAGCCGGTGATCTCGTTGCCGTTGCCTTCAATGGTGATGGGCGCGTCGGAGGTTCCGGATTTTACGATGTAGAGTTCTTCCCGATACGGTCCGCTGCCGGGTGCGAGCCAGAGGGTGTCGCCGGGGCGCACCGCGGCGGCGGCGGCGGCGAGCGTGGGGAAGGCGGCGGGGTCGCGCGGATCGACACGGAGCCAGCGTCCGGCGGCGGCGGGCGCGGGCGCGGGCGCGTCTTCGGCGATGCGGGCGGTAACGGCGGCGCAAAGCGGACTGCCCGCAGACAGAACGCCGAGCGTGTTCAGGACGAACAGGGAAACAAAATGGAAACGTGGATACATGGAAAAACAGAAGAACAAGGCCGGAGCCGGGGGGGGAGGGAAATTAAGAATCAAGAAAGGACGGCTTCGCCGTCGGGTTGAATTGGGCAGATCATGAGTACTTCGCGTGCGCAGGTTCGTTTTTTTAATTCTTAATTCTTAATTTCCCCGCGTCAGCGGGGGGGGGGGGGGAGGATCAGTCGGTTTCGATGGTGACGTTTTCGGAATGGTCCACCTCGATGGGGTCGGCGGTGGCGAGGCCCCAGGGATTTTTGTTCTTCGCGCCGACGGCAGGCGCCTGGTTGGCGCGGGTGACGCGATTGTTTTTTATCAGGACGTTTTCCGCCTGGTTGATATGGATGGCGGGTCCGCCGACATTCTTGATGGTGTTTTGCTCGATACGGAGGCTGCGGTGGCGGGCGGCGACAGGACGGGGAGCGTCGGGGGTTTCGCCGCGCCAGATCACGGAGAGAGCGCCGGGCGTCCAGGCGGCGCCGCGAAGGAGGACGGGGTCGAAGGCGGAGTTTTTTATGGTGTTGCGGCGGACAGTGACGTCGCACACCCAGCCGGCTTCGCGAAAGCCGACGAATTCGGGGCCGAGCGTGATCGCGGCCTGCTTGATGCCGTCGATGACGTTGTCCTCGACAAGCCCGCGGGGACTCATGAGGCGCAGGGCGCGGCCCCGGTGCTGGCTGAAGCGGTTCTGGCGGATCGTGTAGCCGGGCGCGGCGATGGCGGGGATTTCTACAAAATCGCCGGTGGCGAGAGAAAGCGGAGCGTCGTGTGTGAGTCGATACACGGTAAATTTCCGGATGGCACCGACGTGCGGGAACATGCGTTCGGCGAGTGCGCGGAAATGCGCGTCGGGCGCAGGATCGATGTCGAAACGGACGACGCGGGCGGTGCCGGTGAAGTCGAAGTTGCCCTGGGCCAGCGCATGGACTTCGTCGCCCGGACGAACGACGGACGGAAAACCCTCGGGTCCGTAGGGACGGATGAGGTTGATGGTGCGGGTGGCCGGATCGGCTTCGGCAACAACGAAGGCGATGCCGTGGAGGTTGACGGAGTCGTCGCCCATGCGGGAAAAGTCGCAGTGTTCGAGGACGGGGCCGGTGCGGGCGTAGGCGTAGTTGAAACCGTCGGCAGAGGTGGAGAGGAGGCGGGGTTCGGTGGCGCGGGCGGGGAGAGGGCCGGGCGTGATGGTGAGGTGGCTGAAGCGGTTTTGGCCGTCCATGAAGCGCAGGGTCATGGCGAGGCCGGGCGCGCTGTGGATCGTGATGTGTTCGAGCGTGATGTCGCGGCTGCGGTCGATACGGATGCCGCGTTCGCGGCGGACGTCCTGCACGAGGCAATCGCCGGCGGCGAGGGTTTCGAGCTGCCAGCGCCGGTCGGGCGAAAACGAAAGTTGTCCGCGGCGCGGGGTGAGGGCGCGGGCGGAGGAGGCGTAGATATCGGGCGCGTCGCGTTTCCATTCGCGGGTGGTGGCGTCGAAGGCGTGGGCGCGATGGCTGAGGTAAACCGGCGAGAGGTCGGGATACCCGTCGTGCACGGCCCAGGTGAGCGTGCCGGCGGCGGTGTCGATGGCTTCAATGACGCCCTGCGTGAACGGCAGCGGATCGAAATCGATGGTAAGGCCGCGCAGGACGAGAGCGTTCGTATCGGAGATAGCGATACCGCCGTCCTTCAGGCTGGTGAAGACGAGGCGGGCGCTGTTGCCGTCGATGACGAGGTTGGAGAGGTTGCGCAACTGAAGCGCGGAGGCCAGCCGGTGTTCGCCGGGCGGGAAAACCACCCGTGATTCGCCGCGCGCCGCAGCGCCGTCGATCAGCGCCTGGAGGTCGGGCGCGGAGGGCGCGGACGGCTCGGCCAGGCGGGCGAGGACAGAGGCGGTTCCGGACGCGAACACGAGAAGGAGGGCGGCGAGCGGGCGGATCATGTGCGGAGATTGCGGATACGGAGACGCCGGAATCCGGATGCGAGTGCGACGATCCCGAACAAGGCGGCGATGGTGGCGGGTTCGGGGATGCCGGGAGTCCCGAGGGGCGTGCCCTGGACGTAAAATTCGAGGGCCGAACCGCTGGAGGTCAGCGAGCCGGGAGTGCCGGTATCCTTGTCGTTGAGAACTTTGAGATGCCTGCCCCCGGAGTAGGCGATTTCCTGTCCGGTGGCGTTCTGAACCGAGAGCGTGATGTGGCGGTTGTCGGCCATCGCGTCAAAGTGGAGCAGTACGCCGTAAACAATGCCGGCTTGCAACTGAAGGCCCGCGTTACGCACGTCGAACGTCAGGTAATCGCTTTTGGCGACAGAGGCCGGAGTGAAACCTTGAAGGGTGGCAAGCTTCGTCGCGGAGGCGGACGAGAAATCGGCGGCGAAACTGTAAATGGTGAGTGTGATGGCGGCGTTGGTGTAGTTGGCCGGGGTGTTGAGGCCCGACGAGACAAAGAAAGAAACGGCGTCGAACGTGACGTTTTGCGTGGCAGTGAACGACTGGCCGACGTCACGCCAGGCTTCGCTCGATGCAGACGTATTGGCGCGCCAATCCAGGCCATTGACGGCCGAAGGCGTGTAGGACGCGATGATGTTGGCATCGGGTCGTGCTGTTGTGGATACAACAGTGACCGTGCCTGTGCCGGCGTCCGCGGCTTGCGCGGGGAGGCTGGCGGCGAGATTCGCGGCGAGCAAAACCGCGGTGGCGGCGAGGGCCGGAAGAACGCGCGGGAAGTGTAGGTATAGGCGGATATTTTTCATGATACGGAGACGATTGCGGTGTTGTGGAGGCTTCGGAAGAACGGGGATCGAAGAACTCGACAGACGTTGCTCCCGGTTGACAAACGCGGCAACGCCGTTGTCGCTTTCCACGTAAAACCGTTTTTCTGTAATCTGTTGCCAGACCATGCCCGACGATCTCGAACATCGACCCACGATCCGCAGTGGGTCGTTGTGCGTCCGGCGACGGCGGCAGGTCAACAGCACCGCGGCTCCGCAGGCGGGCATCTCTCCACCATTTTCAGGATCCCGTATCCGGTTTTCCGGTTTTTCCTGCAACGCGAACTTCCGTGAGCAGCGACCGCGCTCGCAGCGTTTTCCCCTCCACCCAGCACCCGTCCACCAATACCGTCCGCGGCACCCTCGGCATCCCGCGCTCGCCCCGGTGGATGAGTGACACCAGCAAATCCGCCGCGGCGGAGCCGCAATCACGCGGCGCCTCGCACACACCCGAAACCGGACTCTCGCCATTCGGCAAATGTGGACACACCACGCTCACATCCTCCGGCACCCGCCAGCCAAGCTCGCGCAACCGGTCCGGCATGTAACTGCTGCTGATGATCCCGTCCGGCCTGTAACGCCGGAGCCACCTGTCGAGCACCCCCGGGTTGAACTCCTTTTCCCTCAGCACCGCCAGCACCTGCCCGCCAAGCCCGGCCACCTCCTGACTTGCCAGCCACGCTCCCAGATACTGGAGCCGCGTGCGTTTCAGGTGCATGGGACTCAACCAGAAACCGATCCGCCTGTGCCCCGTCTCGCGCAACTGCCGCAAGCACTCCAGCACTGCGCTGAACTGGGCTGCGGCCACCACATGCAGCCTTGGCCTGGCCAGCGTGTAACCCGACGCCACGGCGGAAAAATCCGCCCACGGGAACTCCTCCAGTGATGTATCCGGCGCCGGTTGGGGCGCCACCAGGATGCCCGCCACATTACGCGCCCGCAACACCGCCCCCGCCCGGGCCAGACGCGGCGCCCCGTCGCGCGCCACATCGAAAACCTCCATTGTAAACCCATGCCGCGCCGCCGAGTCCCGCGCGCCTTCAAAAACCTCGGTGAACTGCCCGACCGTGTCCCATTGGAAGTCGCTCGTAGTGTTCACCAGCCACGCCAGCGTCCCGTGAAAACTCGCCGGCCTCTGCCGGTTGCGATACGCCGCCAGCGACGCCAGCATCGGGTCCGGCGCGTAACCCATTCCGGTAGCTTCCTTTTGGATACGTTCCCGCATCGCCGCGGAAATCCCCTGATGATTCCTGAATGCCATCGACACCGCCGAACGGCTCACCCCCACCCTGTCCGCGATATCCTGCTGCGTCACCCGTTTCCCTGAACCTGTTTTTCCAGCACCGGAGGTTTCTTTCGCGCCCATACTTTATTCTGTGAGTAATGATGAAATTGCCAACAAGCCCAAAAATGCCGCCATCTTCTGCATATGTGTACATCCCGGCTCCGGCTCCGGTCGCGTCCATTGGCGCGGCGTCCGTCCCTTGCCGACCGTCCCCTTGCCGGCGTCGCGCGCGTCATGCGTATCCATAGTATTGTTATTTCACTGATGTTACGCCCGCCGAAGGTAGGGGCGTCGCTTGCGACGCCCGCGCCAGGCGGAGAGAATTGGCGAATCTCCCGTTGCGTCAGGTCCTCGCGGGCTTCGCAAGCGAAGCCCCTGCGAAGGGTACCGCGTAACATCAGTTATTTCACGAACCGGATCCTGCCTGGTTTCCGGAAACATCGTGCCGCTACTTTACTGTGTGAGTTATGCGAAAGTTGTCAGCCTGCGGGATAATCGCTGGTTTTCGGTGCGATCACCTGCAAATCCCTGATGAATACCCGAGCTTCCCGGCCCCTTCCGCTCCTCCCGCTCTTCCCGCCGCGTCCCGTCCCGCCGCGTTTCCCACGGCGCGGCGGCTTCACGCTGATCGAACGCATGAAGGATTTTCGATTTTCGATTCCCGATTCTCGATTTCCGAACGACCAGGCCAGTGTATCCGTAATCCAATGGCGCGGCAGCGCCCAATCGAAAATCGAGAATCCAGAATCGAAAATCAGCCGCGCCTCCCGCGCCTTCACGCTGATCGAACTGCTCACCGTCATTGCCATCATCGGCATTCTCGCCGCCATCATCATTCCTGTTGTTGGCAAAGTCCGCTCTGCCGCCGCCGCCGCGCAATGCAAGTCCGTCCTTCGCGGCAACGGCATGGCCATCCAGTTGTTCATCGACGACAACAAAGGCAAACTCCCCGGACGCTGCATGGGCGGCGTCAGTCGTGCGCAAAACCAATGGCACCTCTACACGTATCTCGCTCCCTACATCGGACTGCAACCAGGCGCCATTGTCCCCGATGACCTCCTCTGCCTCGGATACCGGCGCAACGCCCGGAACCTCCTCACCAATCGGGGCATCTCCATCTGGTCCCTCATGAATGAAGTCAAAGTCGATGAACACGGCGCCACCGCCTCGCCGTGGGGGTACGGCCCCACGCCACCCGAAGGTTCGCCCGACCCGCAACCTCCCCGCACCTATCAATTCATCTCCCTCTATAACACCTATTCACAAACCGGAGCCTTGACCGACATTGATCGCGTCAACCACGGGGCCGATGCATCGATAGACGACATCCCTCAAAAACCCGTTCACGGCAACTACCGCAACGTCCTCTTTTTCGACTGGCACATCGCCGCTCGCAAAGTCCCGTGACCCCCTCCCTCCCCTCCCCCCCCCCTCCCCGCACACACACCACCGTTCCGACACCACGCAACCCGCAAATCGCAATCCTCATCTGTATCACAATGAACACTACAACAACAACCGCCGCCGCCGCCCTTCTTGCGGTTGCGCTTTCCACGCTCGCCCAAGCCGGAACCAGCACCTGGACCGGCGCTGACACCGACCACAACACCTTCTGGTCTCCGACCGCCAACTGGGACACCGCCGCCGCCCCCGGCGCGGGAGACACCGCCATCCTTGGCGACGCCGCCACCGCGCGCACCCTCATCTACGACGCCGGCGCCTCCGGCGCGCTCGGCACGCTCACCTTCGGCCAAACCTCCGCCGCGACCAGCACGCTCGAAATCCGCCGGTCACTCAACCTGAGTGACGCCCTCACCCTTTCTGGCGCAACCCGCCTCTTCATCAACACAACAGGAACGGACGACGCCGCCAACGGCTTCGCCGTCATCAACTCCGGCACCGTACTCACCGCCAACGCGGGTATCACCATTGAGAACGGAGGCGCCCTCGAACTCGGACGCCAGGCCAACACCAACCGCAACTGGCTCACCTACCTCAGCGGCCCCGTCACCATCGGAAACGGAGGCACCCTGAAAGTCCAGAATGCCGCCAAAACCGACGCCGGCCCCGCCAGCTTCGAATTCCAAATCGCCGCACTCACCCTCAATATCGGCGGACACCTCATACTGGGCGCGGCCAGCACCAACACCGAAACCGGCTACACCGACATCACGGACACCCGCCTCGATGTTAACGGCGATTTCATCGCCCTCGGCGGTATCCTCGAAAGCAATACCGCCAACAACGACAACCGCCTCGCCCTCCGGGGCGCCACCAACATCCTGTCCAGCGCCCTCACACTCGCCGGCACCTACAAAAACAGCAGCGGCAACGACGACCTCAGAATCGTTCTCGATGGCGGCGCCAACCAAAGCCTCCAGACCGACAAATCCATCTCGTTCCTCACCCTCCGCGCCTCCGGCGTAAAAACCCTCTCCGGCGAAGGACTCATTGGCACCCTCCAGTTCCGGGCCACGGGACCCGTCACCCTGAAATCCGGAGGCGACCTCACAATCAACACGCTACAACAATGGGGCAGCACAGCCGGCACCCGCTTTACCATCGACACCAACGACGCCGACGACAACGCCCGCACACTCACCATAGGAAACCTCATCCTCTCCACCGTCGCATGGACCTTCCAGGGCGACGGCACCCTACAAACCCCCGTGATCAACCTCGCCGCCGCGACCACCACCACCATCGCGGACACCATCACCCTCATCGCCACCAGGGCAAACTCCGCCAACAACCTCGGCGACAACAGCGACGGCGCCATCTCCGCCGGCAGCACCTTCGCCTATGCCGCCGGAGCCGGCACCGCCTCCTCCACACTCCAGTCCAACCGCTCCATCGGCCACCTCCGCGTTGACAGCGGCACGCTGAAACTCGCCGGTACCGCCGACATCACCGCCACCACCGTCACCGTCAAAGCCGGCGGCATCCTCGACATCTCCGACCGCGCCTTCACCACCACCACCCAATCCCTCACCCTCGGCATCACCGGCGACACCAGTGGCCAAATCCTCACCGGCGCCACCAACGCCTTCACCGCCACCGGCACGACGCTCACTCTCGACTTTGGCGACGCGCCCGCCCTCGCCGACGCCCACTACAACCTCTTTGGCGGCGCCACCCTCACCGGCTCATTCACCTCCGTTGTCCTCGCCGGCCAGTACTACTCCGGAATCACCCTCACCAACACCGGCGCCGCCTGGACCGCCACCAGCAGCGACGGCCACCTGTTCACCCTCAACGCCGCCAACGGCGACCTCTACGTATCCACATATCCGGTACCCGAACCCGCCGCATTCGCCATGTTCGCCGGCCTCGGCGCCCTCGCCGCCCTCGCCACCGGAACCCTTCGCCGCCGCCGCCACCACGCCCGCTCCTGACACTACGGCAGACAACATCCAACATCCGCAGGTTCCTCCCCCCCCCCCCCCCTCCCGTCAACATGACACACAACACCCGGCCAGCGCTCACGACACCCGGCAACAAACCCGCCCCCGCAACCACCCTCGCAACCGCCCTCGCAACCGCTCTCACGATTGCCACGGTGACCACGCTCACTGCCAAACCCATCCCCAAACCCGACCCCGACCGCGTGACCCAAATCACCGCCTGGCTCCGCGAACAAGACGCCCGGCGCGCCACGCCCGTCTTCTGGGCTCCTCCCTTTGCTGACCAGACCTGGTGGGACGACGCAGCCCGCGCCCTCGCCGGCCCGCTCGACACCCTCCTCGCCCAGGCCGACAACGAACTCACCCGCCCCCCGCCCGAACTCACCCAGGCCCTCTTCGACACCTTCAAGGAAACCGGCCAGCGCGCCCCCTACGAAAAACCCTTTGAACGCCGCACCACCCGCCTCGGTTACTTCCTCTACGCCCAAGGCCTCTCCCGCCACCACCCCCGCACCCGCGACCGTCCCCGCGACCACTACCTTGCGGCCATCGAAACCGAACTCGCCGCCATCCTTGATGAACCCACCTGGGCCCTCCCCCCCCACGCCGCCAGCCGTCCCGGCTGGCTCCACGCCCGCGACATCATCGACCTCGGCGCCGCCCACCGCGCCTGGAACCTCGCCCTCGCCGACTACCTCCTCGCCGACCAACTCAAACCCGCCACCCGCGCCCGCATCCGCGCCGAAATCCGCGACCGCCTCATCACCCCCTACCTCGCCAGCGTCCGCGCCGGCGACAGCCTCGACTCCTGGTGGATGCACACCGGCCACAACTGGAACGCCATCTGCAACGCCGGCGTCCTCGCCGCCGCCCTCCTCCTCGCCGACCCCCTCCCGCCACTCCTCCCGCCCGGCGGCGCCACCCTCGCCGAACGCGCCGAAATCCTCGCCTCCTTCGAGACCAACACCAACGCCTTTTTCATCGCCGGCCTTGGCGACGACGGCTACTGCCACGAAGGCATCGGATACTGGATTTACGGATACGGCCACTACATGCTCGGCGCCGAACTGGTCCGCCTGGCCACCGGCGGCGCCATCGACCCGCTCACCCTCGAAAAACAACGCCGCATCGCCGCCTTCGGCTCCCGCTGGAGGATGGCCCCCGGCCTGTATCCGCAATTCGGTGACACCTTTCACGACAAAACCATACCCGCATGGATGAACGACTTCGCCACCCTGCGCCACCACGGCGACGGCGGCCTCATGGGCCTCTCCCCCCGCATCCTTTACCAACACCCCATGGGCGACTTCCTCTACGCCACCGCGATGGACCTCTCCCTCCCCCGCCCCGCGCCCGGCACCCCCGAAGCCCGGGCCATCGAAAACCGCCGCGCCACCCTCGCCCCCCGCGACTGGTTTCCCGACGGCGGCGCCCTTGTCGTTCGCAGCCACCCCCCCGCGCCGGACGCCCCCCCGCTCTCGGCCGCCTTCAAAGGCGGGCACAACGACCAGCCGCACAACCACAACGACCTCGGCTCCTTTGAAATCGCCCTCGGCTCGCAAACCCTCCTCCCCGACCTCGGCGCCGACGACTACGTCAAGGACACCTTCAGCCCCAGGCGTTACACCAGCGCCGTCATGAACTCCCTCGGCCACGCCGTCCCCCGCGTGGCCGGCAAACTCCAGCGCCACGCCCGCGACGCCCGCGCCGAAACCCTCCGCATCGAATTCTCGGATACACGCGACCTCTGGGAAATCGACATCACCAGCGCCTACCTCCCCGACGCCCCCGCGCTCGAAAAACTCACCCGCACCTTCATCTTCACCCGCCCCTGTCCCGACGCCCCCGCCGGCCGCGTCGAAATCATCGACCGCGTTCGCTTCCACAAAAACCAGCCGGCCACCTTCGGCACCGCCCTGATAATCCCCCTCCGGCAAACCCTCCACCCCCTTCCCGCCCCGGACCGGCGCACGACAAACCCCGCCGCCGGATTCCGCATCCACGCCGCCACCGGCGACCACGCCCTTGACGTCACCTGGAAAGCCGTCGCGGACGGACGCGACACGCGCCTCGCCCGGCTTGAAGAACCCGTCATCGGCATTGACCCCGGACGGGGGAGCAAAGGCACCCGCCTCGGCCTCGACCTGCCCGCTCCTGTCGTAACCGCCACCCTCCACACCATCATCATCCCCGTATCCGTCCGTCCATGACGAAAGGGAACCTCCGGAGGAATGGCGCGGGCATTTTCCGCCAAACGCCCCCCGACGGCGAAGCCGCCGCCGTCGCCCCCATCCGCCTCTGCCTCATCGGCGCCGGCGGGCACAGCCGCCTGTGCCATCTGCCAGCCCTCGAACACTACCGCCGCCAACATCCCGGAAGCGTGGTGCTGGCCGGCATCGCCGACACCAACCGCGCCCTTGCGGAGTCCGCCGCCACGATATCCGGAGCCGGCCGGGTTTATACCGATTTTGAAGTCATGTTGCGGGAGGAACGGCCCGATGCGTGTTTCGCCCTCGTTTCCGTTTCGCACAATGCTCCGGTTGCCATCCGCCTGATGGAAGCGGGCATTCCTGTGCTCATGGAGAAACCGCTTGGCGCGACCATCGGGCAGGCCCGGCGGGTCGCGGAAGTGGCCGCGCGGCTCGATGCCCGCGTCATGGTCAGCATGAACCGCCGCTTCGATCCCCTGCTGCGCGAAGCCCTCGCCTGGATCGGCGGACGCCCCGCGCGCTACGTGCGCGTGACCATGGCGAGGCACAACCGGCGCGAGGAAAAATTCCTTGAACAAACCGGTCTCCACGCCGTCGATACGCTGCGGATGATCGCGGGCGACGTCCGTTCATGGCGCGCCGGGGAAAACATCGTTGAAGGGATTCCGTGGATACAGATCGAAACCGTATTCACCAGCGGAGCCAGGGGACTGGTTGACGTATTGCCGACCACGGGTGCGATCAGCGAAACCTACGAAATTTTCGGCGCCGGCTACCGGGCCGAGATCCATTGTTCGGAGAACACCCTTTCCACCTGGCGCGGATGGGAGAACGGCGTGCTCGTCCACGACAAGACCCTCCCCCCCGGCACCCCTGCCTGCGTCTCCAACGGCACCTGCGCGGAGACTCGCGCGTTTCTCGAAAACCTGCGAACCGGCGAAGCCCTTCAACCGGCCCCGTGCGACGTATTGCCCTCGATGGAACTCTGCCATGCCGCCGCCATGCTTCACAATCGCGGGCCAGGATCATGGCGGGACTCCGTTTTTCCTGATCCCCTGCCCAAGCCAGACTATCCATAACGGATGTTACGCAGGGGCTACTTCCGGATGTTGCGGAGCAGGGTTTCGAAGGAGGACGGTGTGCCGTCGGTCAGGGTACCGCTCTTGAGCGTGCGCACGCTGCCGTCTGCAAAGACCACGTTCATGGTCTCGCCTTTGTGTCGCCAGTCGAGATTGCCATTCGTGACCGCGCCGGCACCGACGGCGTCATAACTGTCGCCTCCCGCGCCATTCTGCGCGGCCTCGACGAGAAGGATCGACTGCGAGGAGGCGGAAAGCTGGAAGAGGGCGATTGGAGTGTCGGCGTTGCCTCCGGCCGTGTTGAGGGCATAGGTGCGGCGCGGCGGCACCGTGAACGCCGCCCTCGCGTCGGGACAGAGAAACAGGTTGTCAATGCCGGCGGTCGGGAAACGCAGGGACAGGCGTTTCTGGATGAGCTGCAACCAGCTGATTTTCTCGTCCGGTTCCCCGGGATAGTCGGGATTGGGATTGTTCTGGCCGCCCGCCCTCGGCGAGAGGCCGCGGTTCTCGTCGGCATACTGGAGGATGGCCATGCCGATCTGGCGCATGTTGCTTTTGCACTGGATGGCCCGGGCGGACCGGCGGACCGATCCGACAGCGGGAATGATAATCGCCGCAAGTATCCCGATTATCGCTACAACCGCGAGCAGCTCGACAAGCGTGAACCCGGAGCGCCGGACAGCGGACGGAAGGAAATGTCGTGTAGTAGTTTCCATAATACAAGAGTTCTTGCTTCTTACGCCTTGATCCTTGATTCTTGATTTCCCCGCGTCAGCGGGGGGGGGGGGGGAGATCCCAACGCTTGCGCAGGCGTGGCGGCGGGAGCGTTGGAATAAATACCGGAGAAGGAATAAACCGTGAGCGTGAAGGAGGTATCAAGCGCCGGACTGTTGCTGCCGTTGGAGAGGTTGGCACGGAGGCTGATGGATGCCAGGGAGAAATCCTGCGTCGTGGTGAAGGTTTGCCCGACATCACGCCATGCCTGCGTCGGGGTTGTATCGGAATTCGCGTTCCATGAGTAACCGGTGTAGGCGCCTGGCGTGTAGGACAGGATGATGTTGCCGGAGGGTTTTTCAGTGGACAGGGAAACGGAAACGTTGTCGGCGGCATGGGCGGAGACGTCGAAAACAAACAGGACGGCGAGCGCCGGAAAAAAGCGCGGGAGTGGCGGGAGTGGACGGGTGGTTTTCATGATACGGAGACGGGTTGTGGTGTTGACGGGAGGTTGGCGGGAGGTTGGCGGAGGCCTCGGGAAACGGGGTTCCGGAAACGCGGGCCATAATGTTTCCGGTTGACGGGCAAAATAATTCCACTATCACTTTCCGCATAAAACTGTTTTCCTGTAACTTGCTGTCAGCCAACGAGCAATGAATAACGAACAATTCATCTGGCCCACGATTCGCAATCTCGCCGCCCGCCTCGGGGTGAGCCACACGACGGTGTCGCTGGCGTTGCGCAACCACGCGAGCATCCCGCCGCGCACCCGCAAGCGCGTGCAGGCGATGGCGCGCAAGCTGGGGTATCGGAGCAACCTGCTGGTGAGCGCGCTGCTTTCACAGGTGCGGAACGGGCGGTTGCGGAACGAGGGTGAGGTGGTGACGTTCCTCACCGCGTTGCCGGCCAACGAGTGGCTAGCCCTGCCAAGCGTCGCCGCCGGGCTGGCCCAGGCGGGCAAACGGGCGGCGCAACTGGGGTTGCGCACGGAGGTTTTTTACATGGGACCACGCGGCGAAAACTCCGCGCAGGTGGCGCGCGTGCTGGAGAACCGCGGCTACCGTGCGCTGCTGCTGCCTCCGTTGCCCACGAATCTGTTGCCTCTGAAAATCGACTGGGAGCGGTTCGCCGTGGTGGCGCTCGGGTATTCGTTTTCCCGGGCCGATCCGCACCGGGTGGTCAACGCGCATTTCAACGGCATCGTCACCTGCTACAAAAAGCTGCGCGAGCGCGGTTGCCGACGGATTGGCCTGGTGCTGCGCCGCGATGACGATGACCGGGCGCGCCACTACTGGCTGTCGGGTTTTCTCGGCGCCTCGATGGTGCACGGCGGCGATGCGCTGCCGCCGTTGCTGACGGATTTCGAGATGGACCGGGACGAATTTTACCGGTGGTTCGACCATGCCTGTCCGGATGCGATCATCAGCATGAGCCGCGATGTGCTGCTTGGCTGGCTGGCGCAGCGAGGCATCGCGGTGCCGGCGCAGGTGCGCTATGCCTGTCTCGATGTTCTCAACGGCTCGGCGCGCCCCTTGGCCGGCATCCGGCAGTCGTGGGGCGAGATTTTTTCGACCGGGATCGAGTTCCTCGCCGGGCAACTCTCGCGCAACGAGATCGGCCTGCCCGCCGTGCCCAGGGTCACGCTCATCGACGGTGTGTGGACCGACGGGCCGACCGCGTAGCGCACAGGCAGGCGGGGCTTGCGCAACCGGACGATGCGAACAAGCTGAAACCATGAATACGACGATGGAACGGATTACCTTTAACCCCAACCAGTGCGGGGGGCGTCCTTGTATCCGGGGTATGCGTATCCGCGTTCGGGATGTGCTCGACCTGCTGGCTGCCGGCGTTTCGGAAGCGGAAATTCTCGCCGATTACCCTGATCTCGAAGCCGCCGACATCCGGGCATGCCTGGAATACGCGGCCGGACAGGTCGATCACCCCGTGCTGACACTGGCTGCTCAATGAGATTTCTGGTCGATGCCCAGTTGTCGCCTGCGCTCGCGCAATGGTTGCGCGAAGCAGGTTATGAAGCACAGGCGGTACGTGACGCAGGTTTGCGCGACGCCGATGACAGCGAAATCTGGCGACAGGCCCACGCCAATGGTCAGGTAATCATAACAAAGGACGAAGATTTTGCGCAAAGGGCACAAACGGGCGCAGCCGGTCCGGCCATTGTGTGGCTGCGTATTGGCAACACTTCCAACGCCGCCTTGCGTCGCTGGCTGCTACCACAGATCGCTCAGGTGGTAACCCTGCTGGATCAAAACGTTCGTGTCGTGGGGAAGCTGTTGATCGGCGACGTGCCCGACGTGACATCCCACGCCGTGCTCAGCCCGTTCGCGTTGATCTCCGCCCTGCCCCGGTTGCGTCCCCCGCCGGGCTCATAGACGTAGAAGTTGTCGTTGGCCGACGAAAAGGACAGCCCGGTCCAGAGGGACGGCGTCAACTGGCTGATGATCGTCCCGCTCTCGTCGCGTCCGGCCTGATGGTAATAATTCCATGCGTTCCCCGTCGGATTGAGGAGCGAGCCATGGCTGTTTCCCGAAAAAACCGTATCGTTCGCCTTCCAGCTTGCGTATCGGGAAACGTCCTGCGCCTGCGCGAGGGAAACAATGGCCAGCATCGCCGGCACAATGCCGGACGCATGGCGGACCAGGCGCGAAACGCCGCGCCCCGGTCGGGATAAGGTGGCGGCCTG
>JAISAX010000225.1 GCA_031266495.1 Opitutaceae bacterium | reverse complement strand
GCCAGACCGTCGCCCAGGGCGAAACCGTTGATGCCGCCCTCGAACTCGCCGGTGACGGTCGCTCCGCTCACCAGATCGAAGAGCCGGAACGTGTCGCCCTCCGCGCCCGTGTATCCGTTATACGCTACCAGTTCGAGCGTGCCGCCCAGGGTCAGCGCGGCGGAGCCGCTGGCGGCGCTGATGATCAACCGGTCGTACTCGCCGTCGCCCGCGCCGCCGATCTCGAAGAGCGCAGTGGCTCCGGTTCCCAGCGTCACGTTGCCGTTGACCGTCAGCGCGCCGGGCGAGTTGCCGGGGGCCAGCATGCCCCCGTCCGCAATAGATACGTCGCCGGTGATCGTGCCCGTGCCGCCCAGCGTGCCGCCGGTGAGCACAGTCATGCCATCGGCGGCGGTCAGGGTCAGCGTGCTGTTGAACGCGGCTGCGCCTGCGATTTCGGCGGAAACGAATTCGAGCGCGTTGTCGAACGTCGCTCCGCCGTTGGCCGTCACAAGCAGGGCTCCGGTGACGGTGTAGTCCGCATCTTTGGCCGTCGTCGTGCCGGTGAGCTTTTCTCCGCCGAAGGTGTAGCCCGTCGCCTCCACGGTCAGGCCGCTGACGGTGGCCGCTGTGCCGACGTTGACGCTCTTGTTGCCGACAGCGCCGAAAACAAGGAAGTCATTGGTGATGAAACTTTCGTTGCTGAGGGCTGCGTTGCCTTTCTGCCACGCGGTGGCGGAGGCAAGGGTGCTGTCCGCGCCGTTCCAGGTGACTTGCAGGTTGCGATAGCCGGTCTTCACCTGGATCGCCGTCGCCGTGTTCGTCAGCCCGGCGCTCCAGTGGCCCGTGTAGCTGGCGGCATCCCGGTCCGCCGCGCTCATGTTGAGCGTGGCAGCGGCAAGGTTTTGTACGGTCAGGGTGCCTCCCGTGGCAGTGAGGATGTCCCAGGTTTTTTCCTGCTTCCATGTCCCGCCGTCGTTGCGGGCGAAGTTGATCGTGCTGCCGGTGCCGTCGAAGGTCGCGTTGCCCGCGCCGGTCAGGGCGATCTTGTCGGACGTGCTGGCGTCGGCGTCGATGGCATACGTGAGCCCGCTGAGGGTCAGGGGGATCGTCTTCTGGAAGATCAGAGTCTTGCCTGCCGTCGTGTCGCCGATGGCTCCGGGGGCCAGCGTGCTGCCCGCCTCCAGCGTGTGAGTGTTGCCGGTGATCGTGCCCGTGCCGGATAGCGTGCCGCCGGCGCGCACCGTCACGCCTTCGGCGACGGTCAGGGTATTGTTGATTGTGGCTGCGCCTGCGATTTCCGCCGAGACGAAGTCGAGCGCGTTGTCAAACGTCGCTCCGCCGTTGGCCGTCACGAGCAGGGCTCCGGTGGGGGTGTAGTCCGCATCTTTGGCCGTCGCGGTGCCGGTGAGCTTTTCTCCGCTGAAGGTGTAGCCCGTCGCCTCCACGGTCAGGCCGCTGACGGTGGCGGCGGCACCGACGGTGACGCTCTTGCTGCCAGCAGAACCGAAAATGAGGGAATCATTGGCGATGAAACTTTCGTCGGTGAGGGCCACGCCGCCTTTCTTCCACGCGGTGGTGGAGGCGATGTCACTGTCCGCGCCGTCCCAGGTGACTTGCAGGTTGCGGTAGTCGGTCTTTACCTGGATCGCAGTTGCCGTGTTCGTCAGCCCGGCGCTCCAGTGGCCTATATAAGGGCCGTCCATTCCCGCTACGCGTATGTTGACCGTAGCTTTGTCGAGGTTGCTGGCGGTCAGGCCACCGTCTCCGGTGGCGGTGAGGATGTCCCAGGTGTTTTCCTGCTTCCAGGTGCTGCCGTCGTTACGAACGAAGTTGATCGTGCTGTCGGTGCCGTCGAAGGTCGCTCCGCCTGTACCGGTCAGGGCAATCGTGTCGGACGTGGTGGCGTTGGCGTCGATGGCATACGTGAGACCGCTGAAGGTCAGGGGGGCCGCTTTGTTGAAGGTCAGGGTGCCGGGCGTCGTGCTGCCGATGGCTCCGGGGGCTAGCGTGCTGCCCGCAGCCAGCGTGACGGCGGTTTTGCCGGTACTGGCGTTGGCGTCCCGGATCGTGCCCAGGCCTGCCAGCGTGGTGCCGCTGCCGAGTTGCAGCGGCGCATAGAAATTGTCGCTGACTGCATCGCCATATTCCAGCGTGGCACCGTTGCTCACGGTGACTTGCGCATTGTTGGCGAGTGTCGTGCTGCCTACATCGCCCGTGAATCTTTGCGCTGCTCTGTCCGTGATCGTCAGCGTGTTCCCCTCCGTGCTGAAGGTGAGCGCGCCCGGGCCCAGATGCGCGCCCGCGCCGCTGACAACCAGCTTGCCCGCATTGATGGCAGTGCCCTCCGTATAGGTATTGGCTCCGGTGAGGGTGAGGGTGCCCGCCCCCGTCTTGTTGAATCCTCCCGCAGCAGCGCCGTCGCCGAGCACTCCGTTCAAGGTCACGTTGTTCGCCGTCTCGATGGTGTTGCGGTTATAGGTGCCACGCAGCGCGATGTTTCCTCGGGTATAGATTGTGCCGTTCTCTCCGGTGAGCGACAAAATCGACTGGTAGCTGCTGCTGGCGCTGTAACCATAGAGGGTGTACGTGCCGGTGCCAAAACTGTCGGCGGATGCCACCGCCAGTGTGCCCGTGCCCACCGTCACATTGCCTGCGTAGTTACGGTTGTCCCCGGCAAGGACCAGCTTGCCGCCTACGGTGAGCGATCCTGTCGCGTCGCCCACCACGAGGTCGCCTTGGTAACCGGCAAGCGTGCCGGTAAGGATCAGCGTACCGGCATTCGTCTTGGCGAGGGTGCCGCCCGTGCCGCCGACAAGGGGACTGGTAAGGGTCGCCGTCAGGCCGTTGGCAATGCGGATCTTGCTGGCGGTGCTGCTGCCGATCGTCCAGCCCTTGGCATAGGTGCCTGTCTCTCGGAGTTCCAGGATGCCGCCGTCGATGATGCGCCTGGCGGTGCCGTCAGCGGTGGTGTCGCCTGGCGCATTGCTGTCGGACCCGATGTTCAGGTATCCCCCGGTAATCCGGGTCGTGCCCGCAAACGCGCTGTTGTCGCCATACAGGTAAATATAGCCGCTGCCTGCCTTGGTCAGCTTGCTGGTGGCGTTTCCGGTAATAGTGCCGTAATAAGAGTCGGGGCTGGTGCCGTTGTGCACCAGTTCCTTGTTCCCCAGGTTCACCACCACTCCCGTATTACTGGATGAGCTGTTGAGACGTTTGATGGTGGCCGTATCCGCACTGATGCCCGATATATCGAATGTCGTGTTATTGCCGCCGAAGCTGATCTCGCTTGATGTCGCGATGGACCCGCCACCAGCCAGGGCCAGCGTGCCCGCATTGATGGAGGTGGTTCCCGTATAGGTGTTGGCTCCGGTGAGGGTGAGCGTGCCCGCTCCCTGCTTGGTGAATCCTCCTGCGCCATCAGCGCTGTTGCCGAGCACTCCGCTATAGGTCACATCGTTTGCCGTCAAGATGCCGCCGTTGCCACGCAGTGCGATGTTTCCTCGGGTATAGTCTGTGCCGCTCTCCCCGGTGAGCGATAATGTCCCGTAATAGAGGGTGTACGTGCCGGTGCCGAAATTGTCATCGGATGCCATCGCCAGTGTACCCCCGCCTACCGTCACATTGCCTGCGTAGCCGGTATTGACCCCGGCAAGGACCAGCGTGCCGGCACCCTGCTTGGTGAGGGTGCCGCTTGTACCAACAAGGGGATTGGTAAGGGTTGCCGTCAGACCGCTGCCAACGCTGATCTTGCTGTCGGTGCTGTTGCCGATGGTCCAGCCCTTGGCATAGGTGCCTGTATCGCGGAGTTCCAGTGTGCCGCCATCAATGATGACACCGACATTGGTGTTGGCCCCGATGCTCAGGGTTCCCCCGGTAACCTTGGTCTTGCCTTCAAACGCGCTGTTGTCGCCATACAGTCTGGTGATGCCGGTGCCTGCCCGGGTCAGCGTGCTCCCGGCTGTGCCGGCAATGGTACCATAATACTCGGTGTTGTTGGTGCCGTTGAGCAGCAGTTCCTTGCTCCCCAGGACCACCGATCCCTTAGTGCTGGATGAATCGACGAGAGCCTTGATGGTGGCCGTAGCCGTACTGATGCCCGATATATCGAATGTCGCGTTAGCGTCATTGAAGGCGACAAGGGATGATGTCGCAATGGACCCGCCACCAGCCAGGGCCAGCGTGCCCGCCGTGATATCGGTCTCCCCCGTATAGGTGTTGGCTCCGGTGAGGGTGAGCGTGCCCGCTCCCTGCTTGTGAAATCCTCCCGCAGCAGCGCCGTTGCCGAGCACTCCGCTCAAGGTCACAGCGTTATCCGTCGTGATGGCATTGTAGCTGCCACGCAACGCGATGCCTTTGCTATAGGCCGTACCAGTCGTCCCGGTGAGGCGCAAGAACGCACCGGTGGAAGCGCTGTTACCATAGAGGGTGTACGTACCGGTGCCGAAATTGGTGTCGGATGCCATCGCCAATGAGCCATAGCCCACCGTCACATTGCCTGCGTAGGCACGGTTGTCCCCGGCAAGGATCAGCCAGCCGCCTGCGGTAGTCGATCCCGTCGCGCTGCCCAGCACGAGGTTGCCGACATAACCGTCGAGCGTGCCGGAAAGCGTCAGCGTGCCGGTGCCCAGCTTGGTGAGGGTGACGCCCCCGGTGCTGCCGGTGAGCGGGGTGGACTCCGTCTCGGCCCCGGAGGAAACGGTGACGGTGCGGTTGGATGTGATGGGCTGGTCGGGGCCACCTGTGCTCCAGGTGGCGGCGGCGCGGAGGGGCGACGCGAGGGAGAGGACCGCGACAGCCGCAGCGATGGCGAGGGCCGCAAGCGCAGGGCGCGGGCGCAGGGCGGCGGCGGTGAGGGTGGGTGGTGTTCTTGGCATTTGTAGTTTCATAGACGAACGGAAAATTGCAGATTTCAGGTTTCGAATTTCAGATTTCAGATCCCGGACCGGCTGCATGCTTACGCTTTTTTGGCGCGGGCGGTGGCGGTGACATCCACTTCGAGCGGCACGGGAATGGTGATTTCGGCTTCGCCGTTGCCGGCCCCGACTCCGGAGCCGCCCGTGTTGCCGGTGCCATTACCTGGGGCGGGGACGTCGGAGGCGTCGGCGTCGTCGCCGGCATCGGGTGCGCCGGAGGGTTGATCGCCGGGCGTCTTGCGTTTGCCGTGGCGGGCGGCGGCACGGGCGTAGTAATCGATCCGGGCGTTGAGCGCCGCGATAAAGGTATCGATCACCGTGGCGGCGGCGGCATCGGGCGCGGTCAATAACAGGGCGTTCACTTTTTCGAAGAGGGCGCGCAGGTTTTGTTCGATGGCAGGGCGCAGGTCGCGCATCGCTCCGGCGGCGGGTTGGGCGGCCGTCTCGGCGTAACGGGCGGCAAGGTCTGTCACGAACTGGTTGTTGATGTTGGCAAGGGCTTCCACCCAGGCGTTGAGCCCGAGGGTGTTCACCTGGGGGGCGGCTACGGTGGCCGATTGCAGGTCCTCGACGAGGTTGGTGATGGCGGCGGTCTCCTCGTTGTAGGTGCCGGTGGCAATGTCGCGCTTGTACTTGTCGAGCGTGACGAGGAGTTGCGCGGCCACGGGGCGCTTGTTCGCTTCGTAGTGGCGCTGGGCGTAGAGGGTGGCGAGGTCGCGCAGCGCCCCGTAGAGCTGGTCGCGTTGGGCGTCTTCCGCGGCGAGAATCGGCGTCAGGGCGCTCTTGCGGGCGGGTTGCAGGGCGGCGTCGGCGGCGGCCCGCAGGCGGTTGAACTCGCCGTAGAGCGCGTCTCCGAGTCCGGTTTTTACGGGCTCGCTGTTCTTGAGCAGACTGTGCAGGTCCGTCTGGAATTGATACATTTCCTCGTTGCGCAGGCGTCCGAGGTTTATGGCGTGTATTTTCATGATGTTACGATAGTGCGGGCTGGAAGGGGAGACGGGGGGCGTTTGCGTACGGCAGGATGTTTTTCTCGAAATTCAGGGTTTCGTTTCGAAACGGTTCATCAAATCGACCCGGAAACAGGGTTTCGTTTCGAAACGATGCATGGATCGGAGCCCAAAACAGGGTTTCGTTTGCAGGCGATGCATGGATCGAGACCCGAAACAGGGTTCCGCCCATGGGCGGAATGAATAACGGGACGCCGGGCAAGCTTGCGTTCACAAACGGAAGGGCAAACCGGATGCCGGGCAGGGTTGCATCCATGGGAGGAATGTTCAACCGGGTGCCGGGCGGAGTTGCGTCCACCGGCGGAATGCTCGACCGGGTGCGGGGCGGGGTTCCGTTTGCAAACGGCGGGGCAAGCCGGACGCGGGGCAGGCTTGCGTTTGCAAACGGAGGGGCAAATCGCAGGGGGCGCGCTGTCGCGCGTCCGGCGGCGGGACGCCGCCGCTCCGGCCGGACTGCGGCATGGCGTCACGCCGCCTTGCGGGCGGTAGGCCGGGGTCGGCGTGCCGCGGCGGTCAATGATCGAATGAAAGGGGACGGGTGGCGTCATGGTCTGGATGAGCGCGTCATGTGGACGCAATCCCGGCCACCTTGGGGGGAACGTTTCCAGGCGTATCCCGGAAGCGTCCCACCGGCTGCGGTGGCGCGAGATACCCATCTCCAGTCATGGCGGCAAGCGTCACAAGGTCAAACGGCGATTCCTCAAAAATGTGTTACCGGGAATTTGCGCAAGCCGTTGTTGGAGGGAAATAGCAATGCCGTCGATAACGGGCGGAGGGACGGGGGGGGGGGGCCTGCCGTCAGCCTGCCGCCGGACTTGTCCTCGCTGTCCGCGCCCGCCAACGTCGCGGGGTGCTTGCCTGTCACCACCTCGACGTTTTTCCGAAACCCGGCGCTCCCCTGCTCGTTCGCGATGCGTCCGCCCGCTGGACCGGCGGACAACTCCATGCCCTCATCGGGCCCTCCGGCTGCGGCAAGACCACGCTCCTCAAGGGCATGCTCGGCATCCTCCCCGCCCGGGGCGAGGTCAGCCTGCGCGGCCAGACCGTGGCCGGCCCCCGCGAACTCCTCCGCGCCGTGGCTTTCGCCCCCCAGTTCAGCATCGCCCACGGCAAGCTCACCGTCGGCGAAACCATCGACGCCGCTCTCCGGCTTTACCAGACCCGCGCTGCCCCCTCCCGTCGCACCGATCTCCTCCAGCTCGTCGGCCTCGAAGAACGCGCCGACACCCTCGTCGAAAAACTCAGCGGCGGACAACTCCGCCGCCTCGGCCTCGCGCTCGAACTCACCACCGACCCCGCCTGCCTCCTCTGCGACGAAGTCACCAGCGGCCTCGACCCCCGCTCGGAGGACCAGATCCTCGCCCTGCTCCGCTCCCTCGTCGCCGGCCAGGGTCGCACCGTCATCTGTGTCATCCACAATCTGGCCAAGCTCACGCGGTTCGACACCGTGACCGTCGTCTATGAAGGCGCCGTCGTCTTCCAGGGCACGCTCGCCGCCATGCTCGCCCATTTCGCGATCGATGACGCCCTCCTCCTTTACGACCGCCTCGCCGAACACCCGCTCGATTACTGGCTCGGGCGCGCCCCGGCATCCCGCTTCGCGGGGAATGAAGAATGCAGAATGAAGAATGCAGAAAACGAACCCGTGCCCGCCAATCTTCCATGTATTGCCAAATCAACTGCGGCAACGCCCGGCCCTCTCCGCCAGACGGCCACGCTCCTGCGCCGCCGCTGGCGACTCTTCATGCGCGACCGCGGCTACCTCGCGCTCACACTTGCCATCACGTTCGGGTTTCCCTGCCTCGTCGTCATTTTCGCGCTCGGCGGCCTGCCGCAAATGAAAAGCCTCTCGCTCGAACAGACTGGCAGCCTCCTCGACGCGCTTCAGGAGCGGGCGCAGTTTCGCCAGCAGGCGGCCGACACCGCCATGCTCGTTTCCGGGCTGATCGTGTTCCAGGTCATCCTGCTCAGCCTCATGGGCAGCAACAACGGCGCCCGCGAGATCGCCGGCGAACGCGCCCTTTACGAAAAAGAACGCATGGCCGGCCTGCGCCCCGCCGCCTATGCCGTTTCAAAACTGCTTTTCGCCCTCTTCATCGGCGCGGCCCAGGGCGCGTGGATGACCGTTTTCGTCAAAACGCTCTGCGATTTTCCCGGCCACTGGCTGCCGCAACTCGGCGTGCTCTCCGCGGTCGGCGCATCAATGAGCGTCGTCTGCCTGGGCCTCTCCGCCGTGCTCACCTCGCCGGACAAGGCCTCGCTGCTCTCGATCTACCTCGTCGGCTTCCAGCTACCGCTCTCCGGCGTCGTCCTCGCCCTGCCCTCCGCCCTCGTCTGGGCCGTGCGCCCCTTCATCGCCACGTACTGGGGCTGGTCCGGCTACCTCACCGCGATGAACGAGACCCGTTTCTACGATGCCGTCGTCATGCTCGACAAGGGCTGGCTGGCTCCGCCTCCCGTCGCCGCCGGCGTGCTCGGCATCCATGCGGCAGCCGGTGCGGCGCTGGTGTTTTGGGGTTGCTCGACGCAACGCTGGCCCTGACCCTGAACGTACGATTTTTTCCCCCCCCATGCCGCGACCACCTGTCCTTTGCTGTCCGCCTCGCTGTCCGCTCTGCCCTCCGGCATTCATTTCCGCCCTCGCCGCCGCCGCCCTCGCCAGCCTTGTCCAGACCGGCTGCACGGAACGCGGCGAGCCCCTCCCCGTCGATACCTACCTGCGCTCGACGGACAACCTGCTCGGCAACCGCTACACCCTCGACGCCGAGATCGACGCGCAACTCAACTGGAAAGAAGGCACCGGCCGCCTCATTGCCGTGCGCCCGCTCAACGCCAACGCCGCCCGCAACGCCGCCACCCGCGTGCCCGTCTTTATTGCCGACGCTCTCAACGCCAATCTGATGGTCGCCCAGCGTTACCGTTTCGAAATCACCGTGCAAAAAGGAGGGCTCCTCTATGTCACCTCTCTCAAAAAACTCTGAACCCGCCCGCCCTCCCTGCCGGCCGCGCCTCCGCCTCCGCCTCCGTGTCTGCGTGCTGGCGTTCGTTGCCCTCCCTTCCATCGCCCTTCCCCCGTCGGGCTTTTCCCAGGACGCACCCGCCGCGCCCGCCACGCCGACTGCCCCCGCGGCGCGCAACACCGCCGACGATGCGCTAAAAATCCTCGGCACCGGCAACCTCGAGAGCAACACCCTGCTCACGATCATCAAGACGGCCTTCGACACCAACAGCGACGCCATCAACCCCGAAGACGGCACCATCCAGTGGAAAGGCCACACCTGGAACCTCGGCCAGTTCCGGGTCTTCCGCGCCCGTTTCGAACGATACCTCGCCCTCCCCACCTCGACCGACTCCGATATCTACCGGGCCATCGTCAACGAAGTCCTCGCGCTCCTCTCCACCCGCTCCGGCAACAACGCGCAGGACAACATAACAAAAGCCTGGCAACTCCTGTACCGGGCGGCCGAATACGATGACGACGGCAGCGCCAGCCTCACCGTGGCCAACCAGGTTTTTAACGCCTGGCGCATCCGCGACGAAAAAGAAGCCTTCCGCATCACCCAGATCGAACTCGACCGCATGCGCCGCCAGCAACGCGGCGACGTTGTCTATGGCGGAGACACCCTGGCCCGCGTGACCGGCGAGCGCATCCGGGGTGCCACCCCTGGCGACAGCCCCTCCGTCAACGTCAACACGGGCGACAACAACAAGGGGACGAACAAGGGCAAGGGCAAGTCCTCCGACACTCCGAAACAGGACGCGCCTGTCGCCGCCGGCCCCGTCGGGCTCGGATTCCGCATGCGCGACCTCACCGAAACCGAGGCCAAGATCAAGTCCGCCGAAGCCAGCGAACTCCTCACCGGCGCCCAGGCCAAACTCCAGTTCCAGACCGCGCTGGTGAACCTCTTCCTCCAGCGCCGCTTCCAGCACTGCCTCATCGCCGCCAGCTTCTACCGCTACATCTTCAAAGGCACCGCCCAGGACCTCGAAGTCGGCAAGAAGGAAATCTCCAGCTTCCTGCCCTCCACCGACCTCGCCATCTCCATCGAGACGCTCGAATACCTTTCCCGCGAGGCCATCAACGACGTCGACACCTCCATGCAGGCCATCCGCGCCAGCTACGACGAAGGCCAGCACATCCTCGCCCTCGAACGCCTCCAGGAAACCTTTTTCCTCGGCGAATACGTCCCCGCCGTCACCCAGTTCGAACGCGACAAGAAGCAAAAACTCCTCGAACTGTACCGCAAAGTTGACCAGGCCCGGAAACTCGCCGACCTCAAAGACTACGATGCGGTGGACAAGATCACCGGCGACATCGGCACACTCGCCAGCGACTTCCGCTCCGCCGAAGTCACCTCCGCCATCCGCGCCGCCCAGCGCATGAGCACACTCGCGCTCAACGCCGCGCAACAAGCCGCCTTCGCCGAAGACTACATCAAGGCCCAGGAATACGTGGAAAAAGCCGCCATGCTCTGGCCGCTCAACCCCGCGATCAAGGCGTACACCGACAGCATGACGCAAAAAGTGGACATCGGCTCGCAAGGCGCCCTCGCCTTTGACGAAGCCGGGAAACGCCAGGATTTTCGAAGCATCTACGACCGGCGGGCCGAACTGAGCGTCGCCCTCATGAGCGACACCCGACGCGCCCCCCAGCTCAAGGACATCATCGAACGCATGAGCCGTATCGAGATATACCTGACGCAGGCCCGCGAACTGCTAGCGCAGAACAACCCCTTTGCCGCCTGGGAAGCCCTGCAAACCGCGACCCCGCTCGCCCCCACCGACGTGATCCTCAACCAACGCAAAGCCGAACTCGCCCCGCGCGTGGCCGAATTTGCCGGACGCCTCGACGCCGCCCGCCGTCATGAAGAAGGCGGCCGCTACGCCGACGCTCTCACGCAGTATCTAACCGCGCAGGACATATATCCGGCGAGCACGATAGCCCGGCTCGGGGTCGAGCGAGTTTCCGGACTATTATTGGAAAACCTCTCGCCGACCGGCGCCAGCGGTGCCGTCGCGACGGAGATCGCCACGCCCGCGACCGCCGAACCGTGACCGAAGCCAGGCGCGGGCATCCAGCACGCGTTTGTCATGCTCGGCGCGCTGCGCTGACGATTCCCTCGTCGCTGACCTACCGGCGGCTGCGGCCCGAGGATGGCGACAACGTGAGGGGCGCCCCGCGCGCCGGCTGAACCGGCAGGGAGAACGCCGTTCAGCCGCCGATGAGCGCGGCGAGCAGGTGACGGAGTTCGTCGTCGGTGTCTTCCGGGCGGGCGACGGTCTGGGCGATCTCGTCGAGGAGGAGCTGGCGGTAACGCTGGCGCAGGCGGTGTGCGGCGACGCGGGCGGAGGCTTCGCCGATGCCGAGACGGGCGGCGATTTCGGCGAACGTCGTCGCTTCGCCCCGGACGGTGAGGGCAGGGGCGAGCGCCTCGAAGAGCGTCAGGCGGCCGGCGACGGCGTGTTCGTCGCGCAGGCGGGCGATGACGGTATCGAGCAAGGCGAGCGCCCAGGCGCGGTCGAAGGCCCGGTCGGGAGGCAGGTCGGAGGAGATCGCGGCGGCAAAAGCATTTTCGGCGGAGGCGGTGTCGGGCGGGACGAGCAGGCGGGCGTCGCGCCTTTGGGCGTGCGCGTGATCGCGGGCGTCGGCGAGGTAGTGGTTGAAGGAGCCGAGCAGGAAAGAACGAAAACGTCCGCGTTCGCGGCGCACGGCGGCGAGGGAGTCGAGCCGGAGGAGTTTTGCAAAAAATCCCTGCACGGCGTCTTCGGCATCGGCGGGGATCAGTCCGCGCCGACGCGCGTGCGCGTAGAGCGGCGACCAGTACGCGCGGCAGAGTTCGGAGAGCGCGCGACGGGCGGACGTATTCGTATCCGCATTGCTGTTACCGGTGGACGAGGCGGCGGCGTTTCCGCCTCCGGCGGCAAGTACGAGCGTCCAGCGGGTGGTGGCGAAGGAGGCGCTCATGGGTGTCACTTGATGAAATAGCCGGAGGCCCGCCACGCGCCGTCGGTCTCGCGTGCGAAGGTGACGGTTTCGATGGCGGATTTTTTGCGGGAGAATCCGGTGGCAAATTGCATGACGACGTAGTCACCCTTGGGAGCACCGGGCAGCGTGGAGGTTTGCTGGCGGTGCTGCAACTGGCGTTTGACGAGCGTGCCTAGCGGGGCGCGGACAGATTTGAGGGCCTTTTCCCAGTCGGCCTCGGTCACGGCATTTTTGAAACCGGCGGAGGCGTCGCGCCAGCTTTGCGCGTAGCGGCCGTTGTCGATGTGGCCCAGCCAGACGAGCGTTCTTTCGATGACGGGATCGCTGGCGTCGTCGTGTTTATGCGAGGGTGTGGATTTGGGTTCCTGGCCAAATGTCCCTTCGACAGGGAGCAGCGTGAGGAGGAACAGGACAGTGATCAGTTGTCTGGTCATGGTGTTTTTTGTTTTACTTAAGGGTTTATGTGGATGGGAAGGACCTTAGTGGAGATAGTATCCGGAAGCCCGCCACGCGCCGTCGGATTCCCGACTGAAGGTGACGGTTTCGATGACGGACTTCTGACGGGTGAAATCGGTGGCAAAGCGCATGACAACGTAATGGCCATCGGGCGCGCCGGGTAACGTGTGGGTCTCTTGCGTGGAAACGAGCCGACGCGAGGCGACGCTGCCGAGTGAAGGGCGTCCGGCTTTCAGCGTCGTCACCCACTCCGCTTCCGCCACGGTGGCGCGAAAACCGGCGGAGGCTTCGCGCCAGCTCTGCGCGTAATGATCGGGACCGGCGTCGATCCTTTGCAACCAGACGCGGGCACTCTCGACAGCGGAGGAAATAGAATTACGCTCCGGAGGGCTTGCGCGTCCGGAGGAATGTGCTGCCCGGGGCAACCCGGTGAGCAGGGCGGCTTCTTCATCGAAGAGATCGGCGATGAACGACACGGTTGAGGGGGCGCTGTCGGCCATCACTGTCGGAGAGCTCAGCACCCGTTGATCGAGGACGATGGCGATGCGGCGTTTTCTGGCCGTCTGGAATAACTGGTCGAGCCGGAAAACTCCCTCCGTGGTGAACCGGAACAGGATCTCGTGTTTGCCATGTTCAGGGGAGGGCGAGGGCCGGATTTCCACGGAATCGAGCGCGCTGCCATCAAGGAAAATTTCGGTGTTCACGCGCAAGGGTTCTCCTCTGTGATCGACAAGCGTTTCCTGGCCGGTGTGGAGCCAGGCGATCGATGTCAGCATGAGCGCCTTCAGCAACGGATCGGAGTCGGGCGGGGCGGCGGTGCAGACGAGTTCGACGCGGGCACCTTCCCCGGCGGCGGCATCGAAACCGGCGTTGACGAACATGAACGAGTGTTCGCCACGCGTGACTTCGGGAGTGGAGAAAGCTTTCTCCGGAGGCCGGGTGATGCGTTCGAGGGTGAGCCGCACAGTGCCGGAAGTTATTTGTAGTTTTCCGTCAGATACCTGGATGGCGGAGTCGGGAACGAGTCCGGCGACAGCCTGGCGAAGTTCGGCGGAAATACCGGCGACTGTCACCGGAATGGCTTCACGAAGAAAGCGCAGGCGCGCGGGATCGGTGGCGACGGGCGGCGCGGATATGGGCGCGGGGTTCGTGGTCCGGGGGGCGCCGAGTATCCGTGAGGCGGTGGCAATGGAGCCGGAAAAACCGCCGAAAACCAGCGCGACCAGCAGCAGATGCGGGAATGGTCGATGAGGGATGGCGTCAGGAAGCGGACGGGGTGGTTTCCGCAAAAAGGGTCGCAGGAATGAAAACAGCCAGAGGCTGGCGAGCGAGAAGTCGGTGATGACAAGCGCAGCCAGCCAGCGACCGGAGAGGCTGGGGGGAGACGGGAGCCGGTTGGCCGCAATGATGAGAATATGGATACATGTGATAAAACAGAGGGCCAACAGGGCGAGCCAGAGGCCGTGCCGGAGAAGGAACAGGTTGGTCGCGCGTCTGCGTTCGGGGGCGAACCAGTAGTCACGGTGAGGCAGGTTGAAGGCGCGGGCAGGCATGTGTCCGAGGGCAAAAAAGAGGCAGCAAATGAAAAAGGGGATTCCGATGCCGATGAGTTCGGTGAAGAGGAGGTATGGGGTACGACTGATCCAGTCGTTGGCCGCACCGTTGCCGCCGAAATGGGTCGCCACCGGATCGGGTAACAGATAGACGGATACAACGAGCAGGCCCAAAAAAAGAGCGGCGAAAATGGCGAGCAGACAGGATGGCAGGCGGAGGGGATGGGGACGGAGGCGGGGACGGGAGTCGCGGGGTGAATTGGCTTGCAGACCGTGCTGGTCTGATGTCCTGCCGGAGTCGCCGGAGCCGCCGGGGGGGGGGAGGAGGGGAGGGGCGGGGCAGGAGAGGCGGGAGGTCCGGGAGGAGCGGGTGACGGTTTCCACCTGCGTTTTCAGTTCGCTGGCCTGTTCGTAGCGACGGGCGGGGTTTTGTTCGAGGGCGCGAAGGACGATTTCGTCAAGGCGGACGTCGATGTGGACTTTTTTCGAGGGCGGCGCGAGCGGTCGGGCGGATGGCGGGAGTTCGCCGGTGAGCATCTGGTAGAGAACGACGCCGAGCGCGTAGATGTCGGCGCGGTGATCGACCTCGCCCGAGGCCGCAGTTTGTTCGGGAGCCATGTAGGCGGGCGTGCCCATGATCTTGCCGGGACGGGTCGGCAGACCGGCGTCCGGTGAGGGCGAGGTGCTTTCCGGTTGCGGAGAAGCGGGCGGGATGCCCGCGCCACGGGGAACGGCGATGCGAGCGAGGCCGAAATCGGCGACTTTTACGTGACCCTGCCGGTCGAGGAGGATGTTTTCCGGCTTGATGTCGCGGTGGACGACACCGCGGTCATGCGCGTACTGGAGGGCGTCGCAGATTTGCGGGACGATTTCCAGCGCCTCGCGGGCGGGCAGGGGACCGGCGCGGGTGTCGAGAAGCTGGCGGAGCGTGAGTCCGTCCACGAACTCCATGAGGATAAAATACAGGCCGCCAGGTGTGCGGCCGGTTTCGTAAAGGGTGACGATACCGGGGTGGTTGAGCTGGGCGAGCGCGCGGGCTTCGTGACGGAAGCGGTCGGCGAATGTCGGATCGGCATCAAGGCCGGGGCGGAGGATTTTCAGCGCCACGATACGGTCGAGGTCGCGCTGGCGGGCCTTGTAAACCGCGCCCATGCCGCCGCGTCCGAGCAGGGCGAGGATGTCGAGTTGCGGAAACTCGGCAGCAATATCGGACGGAGCGGGCGGAGGCGGAGCGGGGTTGTGGGGTTGTGTCGGCAGGCCGGCGGCCAGAAGGCAGGCGGGGCAAAGGCCGAGCGCGGCGCCGGGCGGAACGGGGCGGCCGCACTGGGGGCAGTTCCGGGCGGAACCGGAGTCGGGGGGAGAGGAAGCGGAAGGTGTGGACATGGAGAGAATCGCCGCAGGTGCAAAATGTCACCCGGGCGTCATCCATGTAAGAGGAAAAAACGGGAGATTGTTACAAAGTCCGGTTCAGTTTCCCGAGACGGGATTCTTGTCCGCGTCACGAGAGGCCGCCGGGGTGTGCGCCTGGTCACGGATCAGTTCATAGGCGAGTTGGGTGCCGCCAGCCGTGATGGTTTCGGCCTGCAGGACCGTTGCTTTGCCGGAGCGGGCGAGGGGGATCTCTCGGGTGCGCTTGCCGGTGGCATCCACGGCCCAGGCCCGCCATTCGCCGGGCGCGAGGCGGAGGGACAGGGTGGCGTCGCCGCGTTGCACGAGGTGGGGGAGTTGTCCGCGAGTCCGCAGTTCGAGGCGTTCCTCACTGGCAAAGGTCATGCCGTCGGGGAGGGCGTCCGTGAGGTGGAGGACGAGGAGGCGGCGGGTTTGAGCGAGCGGGAGTGGCCCGGCGGAGACGACCGCGATGGTAGCCGGAGTGGAGCCGTTCTTGACGGTAGCGAGATCGCCGCCGAGCACATGTCTGGCGGGAAGCACGAAGAGTTCGCTGTGCGCAGTCACGACTTTCAACGAGCCTTCGTCGGAGCGAAGGTCGATCTGGCCGGTATCGCTGCGGTAGCGGGGACCGGCGGCAGCCTCGAGAGGCGGGTTGCCGGAAAGGACGCGGAGGGTGCCGGGGCGGCCGGAAACCTCGGTCACGAGTGCTGCGCCGGGAGGCGGCTTCGTATCATCGGCGAGGGTGCCGATGCGGGAGATGAGACCAAGGTGGGAGAAGGTGTCGGGGTAGGTCTTGTTGAGACGAGCAAACATGCTATCGGAGTCTGGTTTGAAAGCGATGGCGTGGCGGCCAGGCATGATGTCGCCACGGCGGAATACGAGAGCCCCGACACGATCGGCGAGCAGGCCGACGGGGTCGTCGGCGAGAGCGAAGGTGCCGGTGACACCGCCATTGAGGGCAGAATCTTTGTTGGAGGCGTAGTCGAAGCGATAAATGGCATCCCAGTCCTGGAGAGAAGCGTAAGCGGGCATGAGAGCCGCACTCTCACCACGGTAGCGATTGGGACGGACGTAGTTGAATTCGGTGACAACGAAGGGCTTTTGAAAGATGCGAGTGGGCATGATCTGGCGCGGCATCCCGGCTGCCTCTGCGGTGGCTCCAGTCTGGTGGAAGCCAAAGGGGAGGCTCCAGCGTCCGGTGACGCGTTTGGGGTGGTCCCAATACTGGTGATTGTCCACATAATCGTAGTGCTGGCGGAGGAGGGTGAGCTCTTGGCCGTTTATGAAATTGGCGCCGGTGAGGAGCGCTTGGGAGCCGAGCGAGCGAAGGAAAACATGGAGACGAGCATCGGATCGGACCTGAGTTTCGTGAAGGAAACGGTTGAAGGCAGGAGTGCGATTGCGTTTCGCATAGTTTTGGTTGGCTGGCTGAGAGGCCCATTCCTCGAAGGCATCGTCGTAGCGTTGTTTGATGGAGGGGGAACGGGCGTACCAGGAAAGGAGAGAGTCTTCGTTGACAGGGCAGATGCCGATGAGCGCGGGATCCTCGGCCCACGTGAGCCCGGTGTGGGGATTGCGGTGGGTGAGCAGGGCGCGGGCGAAACGGGCCCATTCCTCAAAGGCGGCGTCCGAGAGGGGAACGAGGGCCTTGAATTGAGCAGAGATATCAAGGGACGGATCGATACCGAGGGCTTTGAGCGTGGCCGGAGGGAAAGGACGGAGGCTGAAAAGGTCGATGCTGATGTAAAGACCGTGGCGCTTCATCGCGGCGAAGAGGGTGTCGAGTTGCTCGAGACGGGCAGGGGCGAGCGCGGCGTGATCGGGTGAGGGAAGCACGAGTTCGCGATCATAATGGTGGAGGCGGACCGTGTTGTAGCCGGAGCGGACCAAACGCACGGCGAGGCGTTCGGCCTCGGCGGGCTCAAGAAAGTTGGAGGAAAAGCAGAGGTTGACTCCCCAGAAACGTACAGACTGACCGAGGCGGTCAGCGAATTCGAAATGCCCGTCAGCCGAGACGCGGAGAGGGCCGTGTTTACCGGCAGGGGCGTCGTTGATGAAAGAGAAATCGAATACACTGGCGGGCTCGATGTCCAGGAGGTGCGCATAGGGCTGCCAGTCCGAACTTGCCGCAAGGGTGAACGAAGGACTTTCGGGCGATTCGTCTGCAATGGAATTACTGATGCAGTCGAGGGCTGCGAGAAGCGCCGCGGCAAACACAGTGGAGAGGATGTATCGGAACATAAAGTGCATGGAAAACTACTCCCGAAGCATTGATGCTCCGGGAGCGAAACGGGAGTGAGGCCAAAGGCGAGCGTGTCAGTAGGACCAGTAGTTGCGATTGCGCAACTCACCGGGCTTGAAGGAGCGGACGCTGCCGTCGAGGAAAACAGCTTGGCTCTGGCCGTTGTGCCGATAGCGAAAATAACCGGTGCCACTATTGCCTGCCACATCGGTATCGGGATCGCTTGCGGGGGAGAGAATCCCATCGGGGTCGGCGGGGCGTGTGTGCGTCCATTTGAATGCGATGGCGCAACTGCCGCCCCATTGGGAGGATTGGTTCCCATCGGCGAATGAAAATACCTGGGAGCGCTCCGTTATGCTGTCGAGGCGGGGTTCAGTGTCCCCTGAGGTACGGGCAGTAAGGGTGACGTTAATCGAGTAGGAAAAACGGGGCCACCAGCCGGAGGGCTGTATTTCGATTTTTGATGCTGAGCAAATGAAGACGGGGAGATTGGTTTTGGTGCCTGTTTCGCTGGATGAACCGGCGTAGGTTTTAAGGAGGGCATTCCAGCGGTCCTCGTCAGGACCGCTGGCATAGGGGAAAAGTTTGCCGCGGTGATCCTCTGCATAGAGGAGCGCCGCCGTGCCGAGTTGGCGGAGATTGGAGCGGCAGGTTGCTCCGCGCGCCGAATCACGAACTTTGGATACGGTCGGAATGATAATGGCTGCAAGGATGCCGATGATGGCGATGACAGTCAGCAACTCGACCAGAGTGAAACCGCGCAGACGGGCGCGGCGTGATGCGAGAGATATGGGGGAAGAAGGCATTGGGTAGAACACTTTACTTTGGCATTACGTTGTTCCGGCAAGTCAGCAACGGGAGCGGGCGACCCGCCTGACAATCGCGGAAACGACAAGGAGAGCAAGTCCGGCAATCAGCGCCCAGGTGGAGGGTTCTGGAATGGCAGACAGGGTGCCGGTGAGTTTGACGTTATCGACGGTGAAGGACTGAGTGGTTCCTCCGGTTTGGAGATAGACCCGGAATGTGACGGTCTCTCCCCCGGTGATGCTTTGAAGGCCGACGGAAGAACCGAGAGGGGTTCCAAAGTTTGTGAGAGAGCCGACCAGTCCCCCACCGTTCGTAGATTTGGTGAGCAGAACCTTGTCCGCAGTGTAGCCGGTTTTGTCGGAGAAAACGTAGAAGGCACGATCGCCTGTGGTGCTACTGGGTCTGATGTCGAGCGAAAAGCTGGAGAGATGGAGCGTGTAGCCTTCCTGCACCGTGATGCTGAAGGTGAAGTAAGTTTCCTTGCCGAGAGCTTCGGCGGCGGTGGTGCCGCCAATGTAGTCACCACCCACGACGAATTGCACCTGACGGTCCTCTCCGCTTCCAGCTGAATTGCGCGTGAGCGTCGTCGTATTGTAGGTGACGGCGGTGGACACGATGCCGGGAGCGGTATCGCGGAGGGCGAGTGCCTCCTCGCCGGTCGTATTGAAATTGTAGTGGACGATGTCGATGGCAGGCAGGCTGGAGGCGGCGAACAGGCTGCCGGTTACGACCGCGAGCAGCGGAAGACGACGCGCCCGGACAGGCCGGAGCGAGGGGAAGGATGATGGTGACATGATGTGCATGAGGTTTGGATGCCTTGTGGTTGGAGAGAGCCAAAAACAGGGAGGAAATCGTTTTGACGAATCGAAATGTACTCGCGGGGAAATCAAGAGAAAGTGTGATGATTTCGGACGCGTCCGAATTGGTTTGTATAGCTTGAGGCGGAGTAGAATGAGTGGATTCATGCTTTCTTCTCCTCCCATGACCGTTCGAGAGCTGGCTACCGCCCTTGATCTGAGCAAAACGACCGTGGCGGATGCCTTGCGCAACAGCCCGCGGGTGAATGCGAAAACGCGGGAGGAAATATGTCGGAGGGCAGCGGAACTCGGCTACAAGCCGAATCCCGTGGCAGCGGCGTTTTTGCAACAGATGCGTTCCGCGGGGAGCCAGCGATACAAGGCGACGCTGGCATATTTGTATCATGTGAAACCGCCGGAGAGGAAATCGTGGTACATGCAATGGCTGTTCTATCAGGGAGCGGAAAGGCGGGCGAAGGAATTGGGGTACGCAATGGAAATGTTCAGCATGTCCGACCCCGACATGGCGCCCCGCAGATTGAGCAATATTTTATCCACGCGAGGGATACTGGGCGTGATTGTGGGTCCATCAGAAAAACATGCGTGGAGGGCGGAGCTGGATTGGGCGCGGTTTGCGGTGGTGGGTGTGGCGTTGTCCGCCCGGCGTCCGGCGATGTACCGGGTATCGCATAATCATGGGCACGGAGTACAGTTGGCCATGCGTATGTGTCGGCGGAAGGGCTTGCGGCGCATCGGATTCGCGTTGCAGAAAGGCATGGATATGCGAGTGAATTTTGGCTGGTCGGGAACCTGGCTGGCGTTGCAGCGACTTCGCGCGAAACAGCATCGGCTGGAGCCGTTGCTAATCGAGGAAACGCGTTGGAATGCCGACAATGTTCGTGAATGGTTGGAGCGTGAGCAACCGGAAGCGGTGCTCACGCTCACGGAGCGCTGGCCGGCGAGTTTGAGAGGCTGGACAAATAAAAACGGGCGGGAGCCGTTGTTGGTCGGACTCGACCTGGGACCCGATGAGAACGAGTGCGGGATCGACCAGCAACATGAGCGCTGCGGGGAACTGGTCGTGGATGCGTTGTCGGCGCAGATCCTGCACAACGAGCGCGGACTGCCGGATATCGCAACGACGGTATTTGCCGAGGGTGTCTGGCGGGAAGCAAGAGAGGGGCAGTGTATCCGCTCTGCTACGACGCCGGGCCGCGCAGGCGGATGACCCTGGCCGGGATGCCGCCGACGATGGCGCGGGCCGGGACGTCCTTCGTGACAACCGCACCGGCGGCGACGACGGCGCCGGTGTGGACGGTGACGCCGGACGTGAGCACGGTGCGTCCGGCGATCCAGCAATCGTCCTCGACAGTGATCGGGGCAGGCGTCACCCCCTGGTCGTGGATGGGACGGGTGATGTCGTCGAAATTGTGGTTGCCGGCGATCATCTGCACGAAGGGGGCGATACGGACCTTGTTGCCGATGGTGATCTGGCCGGCGCGGTCCTCGCGGTTGCCGTAGCCGATGATGATGCTGCCGGCCTGGATGGAGGAGTCGTCGCCGAGAGTGACGTTGCCTTGCAGGATGACGCCGGGGCCGACTGTGCAGCGCGCGCCGATGCGGAGTTCGCCGGCGCGCGGATGGATGCGCGCATCGGGGCTGATGCGCGCGGTGGGGTCGATGAAGACGTTGCCGTGGCGGACAGCCAGGTGATGGCCGAAGCGGAGAGCGAGGCGCTGCCGCCAGGTTCGGTTGGCCGGCATGCTTTCGCCGCCATCAATCCAGGTCCAGAAGCTCATTTGGTGGAATGCGGAGTGCGGGAGTGCGGATTTCGGAATGTGGAATGGACAGCAGACCGCGCTCAACGCAGAAGCGGCGAATAATTTCCATGGTTTCGTCGTAGAGCGGTTGCTTGCGATAGTAGCCGTGGTCGCCGCCTTCGTGGGGGTGAAATTCACATTCGTTGCCGTTTTCCAGCATAGCCCGATGGAAAGCCGCCGCACCGGCAAAGGGTGTGGTGCGGTCGGCGGTGCCGTGGAAAAGCAGGGCGGGAGGCACGCCGGGGCGCACTTGATGGAGCGGCGACAATTCCCTCCAGTTCGCGCCGAGCTTTTTATTGCCATAGCCGGCAGGCGAGGTGTCGATGACGGGATTGAAAAGAATGAGCGCGGCGGGGGGCGGGACGGGGGCGTTTGTGGCGTCGGGAAACAGGGCGAGGCCGGCGGCGAGGTGTCCGCCGGCGGAACCGCCGCAGGCCACGATGCGGGCGGGATCGATGCGCAATTCCGCGGCATGGGTGCGCAGGTAGCGCATGGCATCATGTGTGTCATCCACCGCGTCTCGAACGGTTACGGGCGGCTTGGCGAGGCGGTATTGCAAGCAGGCGACGACAATGCCCATGTCGCGCAGCGAACGGGCGATCCGGTAGTAGCTTTTCGGACTGTTGCCAACCCAGCCGCCGCTGTGAATGAGCACTACGCAGGGACGCTCGCCGTCGATGGCTGGAACGGGTTCGAACAGGTGAAGGAATAACTGAAGATCTCCTGCCGTTTTATAGACGCGGAGAGAGTCCGGATTGTCGGAATTGGCCGCACCGGCGCATGGGAGGCATGGGAGGAGAGCCACAACGAGAAAACCGGAGAGCAGTCGGGCAATGCGAAGGCGGGGTGATGACATGGTCAGTTGAGGACGGGCGGCGTGATTTCGGCCAGAACGGCATTCGCGTCCGGCAGGGTGTTGATGAGCACTTTGTCACCCCGGTGATTGAAAACGGGATGGTGGCAGATGCGCAGCGGGTTGCGACCGGGCGGCTCGCGGTCGCCGATGAATTTGGGCAGCTCGATGCGGCGGATCGTCTGGCCGGTGCGTCGGGAGATGAAGAGAACCGCTCCGCCGGTCGCCGTGCCTTCGTCGGTGACAATGAGGTCGGGATCGAGCGGGCTGACACTCGGGTGGCCGCCGCTGGCGTGGTCGCTAAGCTTGCGGTAGCCGGTGCCGTCGTAACGGACTTCGGCGAGGCACTGGCGACCGGGATCCGCCGGATCGGGACCGTAACCGATGAGGTGATCGCCGTCAGGCTGCCAGCTCCAGTGGACGCCGCGGCGTTCGTAGCTGAAATCGAGCGCGATGTGGATTTCGTCGAGCGAACGGTCTGCCGTGAGAATGTACGTGAGCTTGGGTTCGCCGCGCTCCTTCACGACGCAGTGGTTGCCGAAAAAGAAGAGAAAACGGCGGGCGTCGCGCGTCCAGCGGACGCAGTAGAGCATGAGCGTGGCGGCCTCGTCCGCGCCAGGGCGGGAGGCGAGGAGGGAGGCAGGGCGGGAGGCGAACCGGGCGTCAAGGCGGGCGGCGAGTTCGCGGTCGGTGGCGCGGATGCGGTCGCGGGTGGCGGCGGGAAGTTTTTGCAGGACGTCGTTGATGCTCAGGCGAAGGCGGGCTTCGCCCGGTTTGGAGCCCGGAGTCCAGAGGCCGGGGCCAGGAGAGTCGGGGAAACGGTATTCGAAGAGCCCGTGGCGGTCGCGGGCCTGGAAGGGAACGGGAGCGGTATCCGGTTTGTAACGACCGTCGCCGTAGCCGGCGGCGTAGAGCATGCCGAGAAGGCCGGAGAGGATGGGTTCGCCGTCGGGGGGAGCGCCTTCCATGTCGCCCCCGATTTCGGTGGTGACGCCGGTGGCGAGGTCGTGGCGGCGGATACGCGGGGAAGTCAGCGAGCCGCCTTGGAAATAAATGGCGCGGGCATCGGGCGACCACGTCTGCCAGTACCCGGTATGCCAGTACGCAGTGTTGACCGGACCGGCGGGAAAGCGGGTTTCGATGGCGCGGCAGCCATCGGCGTTGGCGGGGCCGAGGATGATGATTTCGCCGGTGCGGGTGGCGAGGTCGGCCCCGGAAACGAGCAGGCGGTCGGAGCCGTCGGGCGCGTAGGGACAAAGCGTGTAGTAACTGTGCAGGCTCCAGCGATCCGGGACGGGATGGAGGAGGGGGGCGGGAGTCGCGGGAGTGGCGGGAGTGGCGGGAGTGGTGGGAGTGGTGGGAGTGGTGGACATGATGAAGGGCGAGTGTGGCACGTGTTCCGATTAAAACAAATCCTGTCGTTCCTGTCTTTGGCCGGGATTGATGCGATTGGCACTTTTTTGATCAGGAGAACGAGGGCACACGCTAACGCTGGTCCGGGGAGCGCACGCGTCTCGCGTGCCGGCCTGGGCGTCTCGCCCAGGCCTTGGCTGTCAAACCGGTCCAGTCCGACTGGTTTCGACAGGCTTCGACATGCATCGACAGGTCTCGATTTAAATCGATCCGAACACAGCACGCGAGACGCGTACTCTCCCTGGACCGGACCGGCTCGACTTCAAAAATCCTCGGCTGCATAACATCCGTTTTTCAGACATCCGGCAGGTGATTGCCTCCAGCATTGACATGCGTTACCTGAACTATTTTCGTTTAACTATAATTTAATAAAAATTAACTTATGGTTAATCGAGCATTCAAACCTGTGCAGTCTCTCCAGCGCGGCCTTGCGCTCTTTGAGGCGATTTCGCAGCGCAAGGAAGGCATGTCGCTCAAGGAGTTGGCGGCGGTGATCGGGTGTTCTCCTCCGGCGGCATATCATTTGGTGCACACGTTGGTGGATTGCGGTTATGTGCGGCGGCAGGAAAACCCCGCGCGTTACGTGACCGGCGAGAAGTGGCTGCAACTGGCCGAAGGGCAACGGCGGGATCGCTTTTATCAGGTGGTTTATGAGCAGATGAAAAACCTGGCGCAGGAATTGCCGGGCGTGATGCTCTATTTTTCCGAATACATCGGGGACAGCGTGGTGGTGCGCGCCCATGTCCCGGCGGATGCCATCGTGGTGCGCGAGGAGGTCAATCACGTGCTGCCTCCCTACGTTTCGGCAGGTGGTCTGGCGCATCTGGCATTCTGGCCGCAGGAGGTGCGCGAGGCCCACGAAGCCAGGTATCCGTTCGAAGCTTACGGATTGCGGTTCTGGGAAAGCCGGTCCGCGTTTGAGGCGGCTTTGGCGGACCTGCGGGAAAACGGTTTTTATCTGATGCCGGAAAGCTCTCCGTTGCGGCTTAAACTTGCGCTGCCTGTTCTCCGTCCCGGAGGCGGACTGGCCGCGGCGCTGACCGTCCAGTGGAACCTGCGCGAACGCAACGGTCTGGCACGACGGAAAAAAGAGCTTGTCCGCGCGTCCCGAAAGACAGGCGAATCCATCACCCGGAATTTATCCTCATGACAACCGCATCCTTCCCGGCGGCCAAGGCCGCATTTGTAGTGGAACCTGAGCGACACATTCCCGTCGAGCTCACTTGTGACGTGGCCGTGGCGGGGGGCGGCATCGCCGGCGTGGCGGCGGCTCTGGCCGCGGTCCGCCAGGGTATGCGGGTGGTGCTGATCGAGAGGCAGTTCGGCCTCGGAGGACTGGCCACGCTGGGGCATGTCGTCAAATATCTGCCCTTGTGCGATGGATACGGTCGGCAGGTGATGGGTGGCATTGCCGAGGAGTTGTTGCTGCGCTCGGTGACGGAGTTGCGGGGCAATGGCTTGCCGGCCGCCGGCTTTGTCCCTGTGCCGGATTGCTGGAGGGCGGGAACTGGGCCGGAGGGGCGGGAGAAAAAACGCTACATGACGAGCTTCAATCCTTATGCGTTTCAAATGGAAATGGAGCGCATTCTGGAGGCGGAGGGCGTGACGATCATGTATGACACACGCGTCTGCCAGGTGCTGAAACGGGGAGAGGAGATTTCTCATCTGGTCGTGGAGAACAAGAGCGGACGGCTGGCGATCGCGGCGGAGGTTTTTGTCGATGCGAGCGGCGATGCCGACGTGGCGTTCCTTGCCGGATGTCCGGTCGAGACATATCGGCACAATGTGCTGTGCGGATGGTATTATGAAATCAATGACGGCAGGGTACGGCTGGTTTCGTGGACCAATCCCTACGACAAGGAGCACGGGGGGAAAAATGACGCGGCGGGGCCGTTCTATTCCGGCACGGATCATCGCGACGTGACGCGCCAGGTGATCGATTCGCGCAAGCTGCTGCTGGAGCGGCTGGCAAAGAAGCAGGAGGCGTCGCCGGAGGCGGCGATTTATCCGTTCGCGTTGACCTCGATCCCGACGTTTCGCGTGACGCGGTGCCTGAAAAACAGATTCGAGCTGGCGGAGGCCCACCGGCACACTTGGCTGGAGGATTGCGTGGGCATGACGGGCGACTGGAGGCGCAAGGGCCCGGTGTATCCGATCCCCCTGCGCGCGATCCACGCCGACGACTGCCCGAATCTTTTCGTGGCCGGGCGGTGTATTTCATCCGACCATACGGTGGTTGATGTCACACGCGCCATCGGCGCCTGCGCGGTGACGGGCGAGGCCAGCGGAACAGCGGCGGCGTTGTTGATTCGGGAGCGGATCGGGGACCGGCGGCGCATTCCGTTGAAAAATCTTCAGAAAATGCTGCGCCGGGCGGGCGTCATCATCGACGCGGATTTGGTGAAACCGCACCCGGATGCGGCGACCGGCGCGATGATTGAGTGACCCGGGGCGACGTCAGGGCGCGGCGCGCACAAGGTTGATTTCTGCATAGGAAAAATCCGCGCCGAGCGAAGTTTTCACGTCCTTGATCGAAACGTCCGCCCCTCCCGCCCCTCCCGCATTGCCGGGCGCGGCGGATGCTGACGCGGCGGCAAGCGCGGCGCGGATTTTTTCGGCCTTCTCATCGGGAACAAACGCCGACAACGGGACCTCCCCGTTGGCAATATAGGGGATCATGTGCCCCTGAATCGTGCTCACCGTCAGGGACCGTGCATTGGCGATCTCTTCCAGCGATTTCCCTGCCCGATAGAGCGCGTATGACGCTTGTTTCGTATCCGTTTTGGGCGAGTCGGCGGCGGTCGTGTTTGTACGGTCCCGCTTGCGTTCCCTGTCGCGCCTGCGTCCGTGGATCGCCGGATTGTTGCCGTCATCGCCGGCGAGCGCCTTTGCCCGCACGGAGAAGTATCCGTCAGCCGTCCAGCGTCCCTGTTCGCGGCAAAATTCCAGCGTGCGCCGCTTCACGCGCAAACTCTCCCGCAACGAATCCAGGGCGCGCCCCCACCGTTTGCGCAGTTCCGTGCTTTCCGTTTCCACTGCCGTCTGCTCCTGA
>JAISAX010000224.1 GCA_031266495.1 Opitutaceae bacterium | reverse complement strand
CGTCCAATGTCCGGTGTCCTTATCTTTCAACTACGCAGCCGCCACAGCAGCGACGGCGGCGGACAACGCCGGCGGCGGCGAGCGCGGCCAGCGCCGCAAGCATGGCGACAGTGGCAGGTTCGGGAACGGCCGAGGCCATCTGGAGGGTGATGCGGTTGGCGCCGTAATTGATGATATAGTCGGCGCCTCCAAGCGTGACCGTCGCGCCGTTGGCAAGATCGAGGAAGGTGCCCGAGAGGCTGGCGTAGGTGGCGATGGTGAATACCGCGCCGCTTCCGGCAACCAGGCCATCCAGCGAGAGGTTCAGGGTCGTGTTTGAGAGGGACAAAGCTCCGGTCACGGCAATCGCGTCGTAGTTGGCCGTATCCTTGATCCGGAGGTCGAGCGACGCGCCGTCGCCGAGGGTGAGGGTATCGCCAAAGGACAGGATCGCGGTTGTATCGCCGGAACCAGGACGCAGGACGCCCGCAACGGTAGTGGCTCCGGCAAGATTTCCGGAGCCGCCGAGCGTGGCGCCGGAGTTGATCGTGACCGTGCTGGAGCCGGTGGCGCTGCCTGTCGTGTTGCTGGCCAGAAAGGTCCCGCTGCCGATGACCGTGGTGCCGACATAGGTGTTCGCCGCCGTCAGTTCGAGGGTGCCCGCTCCGGATTTGTAAATGCCGCCGCCACTGGTGCCCTTCTCATCGACGGAGATAACCCCCGTGAGTGTCAGGTTTTTTGAAACGGCGGAATACTCGACGATTGGATACACACCGGTATCATTCGCGACCAGTTCGTGTCTTCCGGTGAGTATGACGTTACCTGTTGCAGACTGGTTGGAGACGATGGCCTTGCGCCCCGTCGTGCCTCCGTTTACAAGGGTAACGTTTCCGTTGTAGATGAAGCGGTTGGAAACGGTGATGTCGTCGGCGCGTTTGAATGCCAGTTCGGATACACCGGCGCCAGGCAATGTTGCCTCGAAGATCACCACGCCCGTGCCCAACGAACCGGTGGTGGTGTTGTTGCCGATTTGCAGGGCTTTCGCCGTAGTGGTATTGGTCCGGATATACGTGTTGCCCGTGTACGTGTTGTTTTGCGTGAAAATAACTGCACCCTGCTGTACCTTGTAAACGTTCTGCGACCCCGTGATGACCGCATCAATGGTCATCGTCTTTGTGGCCTGGTTGGTCGTGAAGTATGAGTTCGTGAGGGTGCGGCTGGCGTCCCCTCCGTTGGTAATGACCAGGTCGCTGGCGAAAGCGCTGCCCATGCTGATTTGATTGGCCGTGATAGCCTCGCCGAGCGTGACCGTCACAGTAGCGGGCGCGGTGTTCACCTCGCCGCCAAACACAACGTTGGCGCTGGTGGAGTTGGAGTTTGTCCAGGCGACGTTCTCCAGTTTAGCGGTGTCCCACCAGGTGGCGTTGGTGGTGGACCAGGTGCCATCTCCATATTGGGCGTCAGGCGTCTCCGGATCGGCGTCCCAGCGCAGGTCTGCGGATGCGACAGGAGCGAGAGCGAGAGCGCCTGAGAGCGCACAAGCGATTAATAATGATTTTGTTGCAAACAAAACATTGGTAGGTGATTTTGTGGATGTGGATTTCATTGTTGTTGGCGGGTTGTTGGTGGGTCGGGAATTTTTACGAGGCGTCATGATGAGGGGGATCGTTGCATGTGTATAAAAGCCGGGGCGACAGGGAACGTTTCCTGTCAAGCGTGGCAAGCTTTTTTTTTACGGGCTGTTCGCGATTTTTGGCACGCGGAAGCAACTCATCGCGATCCCCCCCCCCCTCCCGCAAGAGCCGGAACCAGGGCGTAAAGCCTGCGCCGACGCGTTCGGGGGGGGAACACAACAGGGAGGGCTGGCTCTATGACGAACGAGGACCGCTGGCCCAGCGGATCGGCGAAAATTCAGAGACAGGATCAGATAAACAGGGGGATAATGCAGATTCAAGTTTGAAACTTGAATTTGCATGAGGCAACCTGGGCATCCTGATATCTCTCCTGTTACCAACATCTCCCATGTTACCAACTCCGTCACCAACCTCTGCCACCGTCGGGCTGATTCCCCGCATTCTCCAAAAAACGCTTCTGGAGTGCGCCCGCCGACACAAGGCCGTGTTGCTCACCGGGCCGCGCCAGAGCGGGAAAACCACGCTGGCCCGCGCCACCTTTCCTGCGAAACCGTATGTGTCACTCGAAAACCCCGACACCCGCGCCATCGCCATTGCCGACCCACGCACCTTTCTGGCTCGTTTTGGAGAGGGCGCGATTTTTGACGAAGCCCAGCGCGTTCCGGAGTTGTTTTCCTATCTTCAACAAATCCTCGACGAATCCCGCGTGGCCGGACGCTTCATCATCACCGGGTCACAGCACCTTGCCCTCTCGCAGACCGTTTCGCAATCGCTCGCGGGCCGCGTTGTCCTGCTCGAACTCCTCCCGTTTTCGCTGCGCGAAATGATTGCCGGTGGCATCGCTCCGCCCACTCTCGCCGACGCGCTTTTCAACGGAGCCTATCCCCCCGTCTTCGATCGGCATCTGCCTGCCGTCGAGTGGTTTGACAGTTACATCGCCACGTACCTCGAACGTGACGTGCGCCAGCTCCTCAACGTCCGCGACCTGCCCGTCTTCCAACGTTTCCTTGGACTGTGCGCCGGCAACACCGGGCAACTCCTCAACGCCACGCGCCTCGGCGCTGATTGCGGTGTGGCCTCCGTCACCATCGCCCAATGGCTTGGCGTTCTCGAAAGCTCCTATATCGCCTTTCGCCTGCAACCCTACCACAACAACTTCCGCAAACGTCTCGTAAAAACCCCGAAACTTTATTTCCGGGACACTGGCCTGGCCATGCGGCTGCTCGGCATCCAGACGCCCGACCAGCTTTACACCCACCCTCTGCGTGGCGCGTTGTTCGAGAATTGGGTCATCGCCGACAAAATCAAAACCGCATGCCACCAGGGACACCGCCCGCGCTTTTATTTTTGGCGGGACAGCGCTGGCCTGGAGGTTGACTTGCTGGAGGACACGGGGACTGGTGGCCTTGTCGCCACGGAAATCAAGTCCGGCGCGACTTTTACGCCCGAATGGACGGCAGGGTTGGAAAAATGGTCAGCCCTCGCCACTGCTGCTGCCGCCACTGCTGCTGCCGCCACTGCTGCTGCCGCCACTGCTGCTGCCGCCACCCCTGCGAACGCCGCGCCAAACAACGCTTCCCACCCCCCCCCCCCCCCCCCCCCGGGGCCCCCCAGGGGTGGGGGGGGGGGTCCGCGCGGTTGGGGATGGGG
>JAISAX010000442.1 GCA_031266495.1 Opitutaceae bacterium | reverse complement strand
GCGGCCTCCGCCGCGTTGAACTCGCCGCCCCGCAAGGGGTGGCCTGAGCGTTCACTCCAGCCGTCAACCCCCCCCCCCCCCCCCTTCCCGTGCGGCCCACGATCCGGAATCCGGACGCCGGGCCGTGGACGCCGGGCCGCGGATAAGGCCGGGCATTCCCTTACATTTCCCAAAGCGCGGCGAGAGGCATCGCCAGCAACTTGTCAGCCGCAGGGCCGATATGCATCGCATGGGCGCCCGCGTACAACAGCACGCCACCCCGAAAATCCGCCCCGGCCTGGGCAGCCAGACGACGCAAACCGCGCGCCTCGCCTGCCGTCAACATCGAGGACGCCTTGATCTCGATTCCCCACACCTGACGGCCACGGTTGATCACCACATCCACCTCCACCTGATCCTTGTCCCTGTAACAGGAAAAACGCAGACCGGGATCGAGCCATCCTCCCTGGGCAAGGAGCTGCTGCAGCACAAACGTCTCCAGCAAATGTCCGAAGCGCGCCCGCTGTCCCATCCAGTCATCGGCGGTCAGTTGCGACAACGTTGCCGCCAGTCCGCTGTCCACCAGATGTATTTTCGGGGTTTTCACCAGCCGCCGCGCCGCGCTGCGATGCCAGGCAGGCAAACGGTGAACAAGAAACAACCTCTCCAGCACGCCCAGATAATGTTCCGTCGTCGCCCGCGTCATGCCCAGTTCTCCGGCCAGGCCGCTTGTGTTGAGCAATTTCCCGGTTCGCAGCGCGAGCAGCTCCATCAGCCGCGTCAGCTCATGCAAATTTCGCACTTGGAAAATATTTCCGGCATCGCGCTGCAAAATCGCCTGGACGTAGTGGCGATGCCACTGCCGGGCGCGGACCGGCGGACGCGTCAGCGGCTCCGGATAACCACCCCCGACAATGCGCCGGGCCAGCGAAGCGCCGCCGTCCGGAGGCGCCGCCGCCGGGTTGAGGCGCGGTTGCAGTTTCCCTTCCAGCAGGTTTTTGAGAAAAAGCCCCGCGCTGCGCTCTTTTTCCGCCTCGGTCAAGGGATAGAGGTTCACGATTTCCATGCGCCCGGCCAGCGACTCGCTGATCTGCGGCAACAGGAGCAGATTGGCCGAGCCGGTCATCAAAAACCGTCCCGGTGTCCGCTTTCTGTCCACGGCCATCTTGATGGCGGGCAACAGGGCAGGCACGCGCTGGATTTCGTCGAGTGTCACGCGTTCCGGCAGCGAGGCGACGAAGCCGGCGGGGTCTGCTTGCGCCAGGGAAAATATCGCGGCGTCATCAAGGCTGAAATACGCGCGTTCCGGCTCAAGTTGCCGGGCCAGCGTGGATTTCCCCGTCTGCCGCGGTCCCAGCAAACAGATGACAGGCGTGTCGCCCATCGCTGTTTCCAGGGCTGCCATGGCGTGGCGGGGATAGTGTTTCCCGGAAGATTTTTGTGCGTCCATTTGCTCAACAGATGAGCGTCCAATTGCTCAATAGGCAAGCGTCCAATTGCTCAATAGAGGTGCGTCCAATTGCTCGGTAGAGGCGCGTTCGATGCATAATGAAGATGTCTCCGGGTTACTGCTTTTCCGATTTGCATGCTGCTCCTCCAGAACGGTCTCAAGGCCGGAGCGAACAGGGAAACGACTTCGCCGGCGTCAGCCGTGCCCGCCGCTGGAAGGCTGCGGAACCGTGCCACCGAAACCGCCCGCGCTGCTGCGGCGCAGGCCGAGCGCGACCAGCCAGCGTTGCAACAAACCGCGGTAGGCAAACGGACGCGCCAGGGGGACGCCATGGTCGCGCTGGTGGTGGAGCATGCGTGTGATGGCGAGGGTGGCGTAGGTTTTGGAGAGGGTATGCTCTGCCTCACGCAGGGGCTTCGCTTGCGAAGCCCGCAAGAACCTTTCACAACGGGAGATATGCCAATTTTGTCCGCCAAAAAGGTTTCCCGTTAAACTGATACGCAGGGGGGGGGGAAGCGAGAGAGGGGCGGCGAATCAGCGAATCAGGCGAATCGGGGGATCAGGGGATGGTTTTCAGTTCGTGTTTGCGGGCGAGGCGGCGCTGACGCTCGTCGAACGTCGCGAACGCGTGCGCTCCGAGGTGGATGGCGCTGGCCACATGCAGGATATCCATCGAACGGATACCATCCGTGCGGCAACTCTTCTCGGCGATGCGTTGCGCGTGACGAAAAACCAGCGCCCAGTCGCATGGCACGATACGCACCGCGCCCCGTGACAGATTGGATTCAAACGCGGCCAGCACCGCCGCCGCCTCGCCCTCGCTGTAACCCTTGGAACGGTCGCCCTTGCGCAGGAATACCTGCAACTCCACCGAGGCGCGAAATTCAAATTCCAATGCCGCCGTGATGGACAAAGGTTCGTCAAACTCCTCAAGGCAGGCATTGACGAGATCCGAGTTGGATTGCTCGTGATAAAGGGCGCAAAGAAAGCTGGTGTCGGGAAGAAAGTTCATTTCAGGACGGATTCGACGGCGATAGCGATTCATCAGAAGCTCCTCCTTTGCCCATCAGTTCTTCGAGTTCAATTTCCCCGTGTTGGTAGGCGCGTATCCGGGCGAATTCCTCAATGGGAAAAACGCGGTCTCCCCAGAGTTTTTTTCGTTGTGCCTTCCAGTCGATTTTCGGCACGGGGCGGGAGGGCGGGGTGCCTGGCGGCACAAGGCGTGCGACGGGATGTCCCCGGCGCAGGATTTGCACCTCCTCGCCTTGATCGATCCAAGCGAAGACTTTGGGAAACTGGTTACGCAAGTCGGCAACGGTGGCGGTTCTCATGATGAGAGGAACATCTCTCACGAGACGCCACCAGTCAAGCGCGCGCTCCTTCCCCCCCCCCCCTCGCTCCCCCCGCTCCTCCCGCTGTTCTGCCTCTGCCACCTGCTGCTCGCTCACACCGTCGTCGCCGTCGTCGCCGGATCTCGCAGCGTATGCCCTTCGACCCATTGACCGGGGATGAGCACGGTCTGGCGCACGGACGGGACGCCGCGGTCGTTGCGGTTGAGTTTGTCGATGACCATGCGCGCGGCGGTGGCGCCGAGTTCGCGGCTGTTCTGATCGATGCCGGGAAAGGGCATGCCTGCCTTTACGTTGAGATTGATCAACACGGGAGTTCTGTCGCGGAAACGTGAGGTGATGAAAGACCAGATGCGCTCGATGATAATGGAGGAGGTTATCACTGTTTCCGGGCGGTATTTTTCCAGCCATTCCCCAAAATCCCGGGTATCCCGGTTGTCCAAGTGGAGTGGAGGGATGGGGGCAAGGTTGCCCGCGCGCGATTTTTGTTCGTTCCAGAAGGCCGCGTCATTGAGTCCTTCGGTCCGTTCGTAACCGGCCTCGGTCAGGACGAGCCCGACGCGGCGGCAACCGCGTTCGCGACACTTGGCGAGCGCAAGGCGCATGCCCGCATAACTGTCGTGGACCACACGATCGAGCGCCGGTTCGGTAAACGTGTATTCGATGACGCACGACGAGAAGGCCGCCCACTCCAGCGTGAAGTGTCCGTGCGCTTCCGGGAGCGGAGCGATGATGATGCCGTGGATATTGCGCGTCAGGAGGATGGTGTTGAGGCGCGTATCGCTTACGCCATCCGCGGCGTCGCCCACGATGAACGTTTCGATCCGGTAACCTTGCGACTCGGCGGCGGCGCGGGCCCCGGCGAGGTGTTCGCGGCGGGCATCGCCTTCGCGGTCGGCGCGTATGATAAAGGCGAGCGTGGCGCCACTCGTGGATGCGGGCGCACTGCGGGCGCGGCGGGCCGAGGCGTAGGCGGAGAGGAGGGGGTGCGGTTTGTATCCAAGTTTTCCTGCAACCTTGGCGATGTGTTCGCGCGTGGCCTCCGGGATGCGACGGTCATGACGCAGAGCAAGCGAGACGGTTGTGTAGTGGACGCCTGCCGCCGCCGCGACATCCCGCATGGTCACTCGTGGTTGGAAACTCATGTACCTCCAGTCAGTCAGTCAGTCGTCTTCCCTGCGTTTGAGTTTGCCGAGTAACTTGTCGAAATCGGAAATCAGGGGCTGGGTTTTGTTAAAAACATCGTACTCCGCCTCGGCCCTGGCGTCGGCCTGTTGTTTGGAAATTTTACCCTTGTCCTTCAAAATTTTGAATCTCCGAAACGCCAGGAACTCATTCACGCTTCCGGCAAATTCGCTCATCGAAAAGGCGTTTTCGCTTTCGATCACGTCCTCAATGTAGTCAAAATAACCCGTGATGGCGCGTTCGAGGCGGCGGATTTCTTTTTGAGGCAGGTAGTTTTTCGCGACCGTGACGTCTGATTTCAGGATGCGGCCTTCGGGCGCATTTTCCCACGTCGCCAAGCCCATGTGTTCCTTGCGGTGGTCGGCGCGAGTGGATGATTTCGGCGGCGGTTTGCCCGGCGATGGCGTAGTGAAATTTGTTTTGTATCATCGCGTAAAATTCGCGGGCAGCGGGCGAGCGGCTGTCGTAGTCAATGCTGCACTCGGCAAAGATATCAGTGATTTGCTGCCAGATGCGGCGCTCGCTGGCTCGAATGGAGCGGACGCGCTCCAGCAACTCGCGGAAGTAATCTTTGCCAAAAACGCGCTCGCTTTGCTTGAGCCGTTCGTCATCCAGCACAAAGCCTTTGGTGATAAATTCCTTCAGGGTTTTGGTGGCCCAAATGCGAAACCGCGTCGCCTTGGCGGAATTGACGCGGTAGCCGACGGAAATGACGGCGTCGAGGTTGTAGAACCGGGTTTCATTGGTTTGCGTTTTGTCGGCGAGGGCGCCGTGCGCGGTGGTTATTTCCAAAATGGAAACAACCACTTTTTCGTCGAGTTCGCCTTCCTCGAAAATGTTTTTGAGGTGCTTGCTGATGGCGGGAGTCTGGACGCCAAAGAGCGTGGCCATGGCTTTTTGCGTCAACCAGATCGTTTCGTCCCGGACGACGACGTCGATTTTCACATCTTCCTGCGGCGTGCTGTAAATGAGGAATTGGAGTGCCTTGCGCATGGTGGTGACGGATGGTTATCGGCCAATATCCACAATGTTGTCACGTTAATTCAACGGGGTGAATTACAAGCTGATTGGTTCCGGCAAGGCGCGGTTTACATGTGTGTCCTCATGCATTCTTCGCCTGCCCGCTGCTCCTTGCGACTCACGAGTATTTTTCGTTTATCCACGAACCGATACCCCCCCTCTCCCTCTCTATGATGTCAAACCATCAACGGCTCCGCGGGTTCACCCTCGTCGAATTGCTGGCGGTAATTGCCATCATCGGCGTGCTGGCCGCGATTCTGATTCCGGTTTGGTTGGGGCCGTTTCCTGGCGCGGCAGGACAAACTCGGTATGGACCGCAAAACCATCGGCCCTGACATCGGTGATGTGAACGGCGTCGGCGTCCTGAAAATAGCCTCCGTCATGAAGGGCGAAATAACCGCTCTCCGCATTTACGACCGCTACCTTCGCACGACCGAGGCCGTGGGAAATTTCAAAGCATCTCGATAAAAACCCTCCCCCCCCCCCCCCCCACACACACACATACACACACACATACCTGCCTTCCCATGCCTGTCATAACCACGCGCCCGCCATATCATTTCAACTACGCAATGCCCATCGTTGTTTTATTATGAATACACCATCCTTCTTCGCCTCTTTCTTCTCCTCCAGCCTCGTTTTCTTCGATCGATCTCTCTCGTCCAGACAGACGAAACGCCATGATTCATGCCGACGGTGAACTGGTTAACGACCTCGACACAAACGTCGGCGGGGATCTTCCTGTTTCCAATCGGCTCATGGCGAATGCCGGCACTCATGCGAGTGCGTTCGACCGGGCTGCCTGGCGGCGTCCGCCGGCGGCGTATTCACACTGCCCGTTCTGGTTCTGGAACGACGCGCTCGACGAAGTTGAAATCCCGAGACAGATCGGGGAATTCCAGGCTCACGGCGTGGAGGCGTTCGTCATTCATCCGCGTATCGGGCTTCCCCGTTCGTGCGGCTGGCTGAGTGACGCGCTCTTCCATTTCATGCGCGTGGCGCTGGCCGAGGCACGGCGGCGCGGCATGTGGGTGTTGTTGTACGACGAAGGCATGTATCCGAGCGGGTCGGCCAGCGGTCTGGTGGTGGCGCGCAATCCGGAGTTTCAGGCGCGCGGGCTGGTTTGCGTTCAGGCGACGGGCGATTGGCGAAAAATGTCCGCGCCACACCGGAACGGAATCGGAGAGGCAACGCCCACGGGCAGGATGCCCGTGCCACACCGGAACGGAGAGGCAACGCTTGCGGGCGAGACGCCCGCGCCTCGTCGGAGCGGAGAGGCAACGTTCACGGGCAGGATGCCCGTGCCACTTTCCGGGGCATCGCCGGTGGCGTGCGTTCGCAGGGCGAACGGGAGCGAGGTGGCCATTTACGACAAGCCGGTCGATGCCGTGGTGCGCGGGCTGCACTACATCGGCGACGAGGAAGAGGCGGCGCGAACGGGAACACCGTTGGGCGAAGAGGAACCGCCCGCCGCCGACCTGCTCGATCCGGATGCCGTGCGGTGTTTTGTCGAACTGGTTTACGAGCGCTTCCGGCGCGAGCTTGGGGAGTTTTTTGGCAATACGGTGAAGGGGATTTTTACCGATGAACCGAATCCGCTTTCGCGTCTGCGCGAGCGCGGCGTCGTGCCGGGGACGCACGGCATCGTGCCGTGGGTGAGCGCGTGGCTGGGTTACGATTTCACGCCGCGTTTGCCCGCGTTGTGGTTCGACGACGAGCCGGACGCGGAACGCTGGCGGCGCGACTACCGGCAGGCCATCGCGGCGCGCATGGACGAAACGTATTACGCGCCGCTTTCGCGCTGGTGCGCGGCGCACGGGATCGCGCTGACGGGACATCCGGCGGAGCCGGACGAGATCGGACACCTGCGCCATTTGCAGATTCCGGGGCAGGACATCGTGTGGCGTCATATTTTGCCGGATACGGCAGGCGCGCTGGAGGGCGCCCCGTCCACGATGGCCAAGGCGGCGGCATCGGTGAAATTCCACCTGGGGCGCGGGCGCAACCTGAACGAGTTCGCCGGCGCGTATGGAGAAACGCTTGCGTTCCGCGAACTGCGCTGGCTGGCGTCGTGGCTGCTGATTCGGGGTTGCGACCTGCTGGTGCCGCACGCGTTTTATTACTCGATGCGCGGGCCGCGCCGCGACGAGCGTCCGCCGGACGTGGGACCCAACAGCGCGTGGTGGGGCACCGGATACACGGAATGGGAGGCGTTGACGCGCCGGTTGTGCTGGCTCAACGCGACCTTCGCTCCGGTGTGCGAGGTGGCGATTCTCGGACGGGCGACGGAGCTGCCGTGGCGCGCGGCCAAGGCGTGTTTCGAGAACCAGATTGATTTCCACTACGTGGAGCCGCGTGACCTTGCGGATGGACGCGCCTTCGTGGACGGTTGCGGGTTTTTGCGCGTGGGGCCGGGCCGCTATTCCGTCGTCGTGGCGGAGGCCGGTTATGAGGAGGAGGCGCGCGCGGTGCCGGCGGGAGCGCGGATGTTGTGGTGGGACGAATACGAATGCGAACACGCGCGCGGACACAGCGCGCGCGGCGCAGGCGGAGCGGGCGGCGCGAGTGACGCGAGTGACGCGAGTGGCGCGGGCAGGGTGGGGGAGTTGCGCCGCCTGGTTCGTCCTGTAGTGGAGTTCGACATGCCCGCGCCCGGTGTGCGGGCACGGCGGTTGCGCAACGCAACAGGGGGGGGGAGGGGGGGCGCGGCGGCGGATGCGGCGGTGGATGCGGCGGTGGATGCGGCGGCGGATGCGGAGGTGGAGGCGGAGGTGGAGGCGGAGGTGGAGGCGGAGGTGGAGGTGATCCTGTTGTTCAACGAAAGTGAAACGGCTGTCTCGCGGAGAGTGAACCTTGCCGGGCGTCGCCTGGATCCGGCGACGGGAGCGGAGTTGCCGTGGGCCGGCAAGGGTCATGAAAAGCTGCTCGAACTCCCGCCGCATGGCTGGGCGGTGTTTTTTACGGAACAGGGCCGGGAGGGAATGAGCGAAAGTGTCATGGAGTTGCCCGGGCGGGTCATGGCGGAGCGGGACGGAACGGGGTATCCTCCAAAAATCATGCAACCCGGTTTATGCGCCTCTCCTGACCAGGTGTCCTCGTGGCGGGACATCCCTTTCGGTTACGTGGAAGTCAATGTGCAGTCGTGCCTGAAACCCGAGGCGGACGAGGCGGCGTTTGCCGTCGAGGCGGAGGCGTTGCGCGCCTTGCCGTGCCCGGCGGCGGCGGCGAACTGTTTTTTGCCGGGCAACCTGAAAGTGACCGGACCGGCGGTCGATCACGAGCGGCTGGCGCGCTACGCGGAAACGGCGTTCCGGCGGGCGGCGGCGACGGGAATCCGTCACATCGTTTTCGGTTCGGGCGGAGCGCGTCAGGTGCCCGAGGGATGGTCGTTGGCCGAGGGGTTTGAACAGTATGTGGAGGCGTTGCGCATCTGCGCGCCGCTGGCGGAGCGGCATGGTGTGGTGCTCGTCGTGGAGCCGCTCAACCGCGGCGAGTGCAATCTCGTCAACACCGTCCTCGAAGGCGCGGTGGCCGTGGCGCGCACGGCCCGTCCGGGCGTGCGGTTGCTGGTCGATATTTTTCACATGCTGCGCAACGGCGAGTCACCGGACGACATCGTGAAAGCCGGCCCCTGGATTGCTCATGCGCACGTGGCGGAGGTCGAAGTGCGCAGCGCGCCCGGCGTGAAGGGCGACGATTTTGGTCCGTTCCTGCGCGCGCTGCGGCGCGCCGGTTACGCGGGCGCGCTGTCCGTGGAGTGCAACTGGATCGGCGACCTGCGCACCGAAGCCGCGACGGCCTGCCAGGTGCTCGGGAAGCAACTCGCGGCGGCAGGATTTTGACGCCCTGCGCCTTGGCGTACGTAGGCTAATGAAGAAAATGTCCGGGCCCGGCGGATGAAGTACCCTCTGCATTCTCCACTGATGTTACGCAGTGCGCTGTGGCGGGGGGGGCTCGCCCCCGGACCGCGCGCCGCGCCCCCCCGAAAAGCGGGGGCGTCGCCCCCCCCCCCTAAAAGCCCACAGCGTGAAATCAATTTTGCCATCAGCCAT
>JAISAX010000383.1 GCA_031266495.1 Opitutaceae bacterium | reverse complement strand
GGGAGGGGGCGGGAGGGGGCGGGAGGGGATTTTCAGCCGCGGGCGCCGCGATGGCGGCGCAGCGCCGTCCACGCCAGCAGCGTCAGCCCGGCCAGCACCGCCCACGTCGCTGGCTCGGGCACCGCCGACACCGTCAGGAAGGCGAGCCGCGTGCTGACGGTTTTGGTTTCCCCGTCCCACCAATATGCGTAGCTCAGCATTTGATCGCCGCTGCCGCTAGCCTGATAGCCATCTAGCGTAAAAAAGAGCCAGCCGGAGACGGTGCCATCCTGCAATTGCCCGGGTGTCAGCAACTGGTCCTCAAACAGCTCGTCCAGGTACCGGAACCCCGCCTTCTCCGTCCAGATAAAATCGGTCTTGCCGACCGCCCATTCAAGACTGTTCTCCCACTCGTCCGTATGGTCGCGCAGGAACGCGGCCAGGACAGGGTTGCGGCTCTCGTCCCAAAGCGCCCCGTAAACCTGGTCACCGTTTATACTGTAGATATCGCACGCCACCCCGGGCAGAAAATCCCGAAAGCCCTTCCCCTCCTCCCAGATAAAGGCGTTATAGTTCTCATCGTCGTGGATCCTGCCGCTGCCGATAATCAGCCCGCTTTCGGTGATGCCGACAATGCGTGCGCTGTAAGCGAAGAGGTCGTCGCCACCACCGAGAGGGCCGATATCCACCATCCCGCCATTCTCTGTCCAGAGGAAGCCGTGGGTGGTGGTGATCTCGTGCCCATAGAAGGTATTTTTGGTCATTGTCCCGACCACCTGCCCGCTGTTGTTGATGGCAATAACCTCACTGGAATACCATGCGGACATGGAATACCACTCGTCGGTGCCGATTTGCTGCATGCCCTTTTCTGCTGTCCACGTGAAGATATGGGTTATCCTGTCGGTACCCGCGTCGATATCCGCGTCGGAGTGGCCGATCACCTGCCCGTGATCGTTGACGGCGATGGCACTGCTAGAACCGCTGTTGTCCGCCCGGAGGGTGCCGAGGTCCGTCAGCCCGGTGGTTGAAGTCGTGCCGTTCGGGATAGTCGGCTTCCACACGAAAGCCCTGGAGATCTCGTAGTCGTAATCGTAATCGTAGATGCCCATCCCAAAGGTGCCAAAAATCCGCCCGTCGCCGGTGATGCCCACCGTATAAGAAGATTTCCCGCCAAGCGTGCCCACGCCCAGTGAGATCTTCTCGCCTGTCTCCGAATCCCACAGGAGGGCCTCCATGCGGATGGGATCGTCAGGATCGAAGGTTCCGTCGTCGAGTTGATGGCTCCGGTTGGAGACCTTCTGCCCGAGATCATTGCTATAATAGATGTAGTCGTGCCAGTTGAAGGTGTTCCCTTTATCGATGTCACCGAGGTCCAGGATCGAGCTGGCGGCGCTTTCGGACAAAACCGCCGCGGCCAACGCGCCGAAGGCAAGAAGACCGCGCAGAACCGGACGCCCGGACAGACGCGCGCCGACACGGGAGTGCCTGGCTTGTGGTTGCATGTTTTTTAGTTTCATGTTTGTGACAAAATCCGGATTCCGGATTGGAGATTTCGGATTTCAGAGGACGGAATTATGGGATGATGGCGGACCGTCCGCCTGCCGCTCTCCGCCGGGATAATCCTCTACCCTTCGGCGTGAATGAAAGTAACTCGGGGGGGGGGGGGGTAATTAACGTTGTTACAGTTACTTGCGCAACATTTTTCGCGCACGATTCCGCCGGATTACGGAGAGCGGAACGGGGGTTGTGGCGGCGGACGGTTGTCATGTAGCGCGGAGTCGAGTGGAGGCGTTGGAAGCGTGGCAGCGTTGGTGTTGTGGCAGCGTTGGTGTCGCGGTCGTGCGGCAAGTGGAAATACGTATGCGGCCTGTTTTCCGCAAAGCGCGGCAGTCAGGTCAAGACTTGATTTCCGGTCGCGGCGGAACCGGGCGCATCTCAAAAACGGGACAGGCTGGGGAGAGGCAGTGGCGCGGGCGTCCCGCCCGCCGACGGCGAAGCCGCCGGATCGGAAGTGGCACGGGCTTCTCCAGCCCGTGAGCGTTGCCTCACCGCTCCGGCGTGGCACGGGCATCTTGCCCGTGGACGGATCGGCAGTAAAGCGCCGCCTCCCTGCCTCACTCCCGTCACTCCGGAGCGGGCGAGACGCCCGCGCCACGGCTTTGCTTACTGCCTGTCCGGTTTCCGGGATGCGCCCGGGCGGGGGAAAGGAGGGGGCAAATGATGCCGCTTGATGCCGCTTGCCTTCCCGTCGCCCGCACGACAGGCAGGATGCTCCATGTCTATGAGCACTACCGGAACTTGCGGAGAAAAACCGGTCTCGATCTGCAACTGGATCCTGACCCTTGTCATCATGAGCCTGCCTCTCGTCGGGCTGTTTTTCCTGTTTTACTGGGCATTCGGCGATTCGACGGCGCAGTCCAAAAAAAACTACTGCCGGGCAACCTTGATCCTGTTCGCCATCGGCATCGTGCTGGGCCTGCTGTTCCTGTTTGTATTTGGCGGACTGGCCTTGCTGGCCGGTCTCCGGACGGACGCCATTCACTGACTATCCGCATCCGCTCAACGGAATTTTACGCACACCGCCGCATCCAGAGGCAGGGTGCCGGCGGCGGCGGCGGCGGTGCTGGTTGCGGCGGCGGTTGCGACGCCGGGTGTGATGCGCAAGGCGGCGAGGTTGCCGGAGTTCTGGTTGGCGACAACCAGCCAGCGACCGTCGGGCGTGAGCGTGAAGTGACGCGGGCCGCGTCCGCCGGCAGACACATGACCGGCAGGCGTGAGGCGACCGGTCGCCGGATCGCGGGCGAAAATCGCGATCGAATCATGGCCGCGGTTGGAAGCGTAGAGGCGCAGGCCGTCGGACGAGAAAGCGAGTTCGGCGGTAATGCTTTCGCCGGCGAAACCGGACGGGAGCGTCGGGACGTCCGCGACGGGAGCGAAGGTGCCGGTGCCGGTGGCGGCGGTGGTGGCGGCGGTGGCGGCGGTGGCGGCGGTGGCATCGCAGGCGAACGCGCTGACGGTGTTGCCCAGTTCGTTGATGACGTAAAAGTGGCGGGCGTCGGGCGAAAACACGGCGTGGCGCGGGCCGCTGCCGGGAGGGAGTTCGATCCAGGGGGCCGTCCCGTGCGGAGCGAGCGTGGAGGCAGCGGCGTCATGAAGGTAAACATACACGCGGTCGGCGCCGAGGTCGGGGACGAGGAGCAGGCGGTTGTCGGGCGAAAACGTGACGCCGTGCACATGCGGTTTTTCCTGGCGGCGCGGATTGGCGCGGCTGACGTGCGTGTGCTGGAAAAAGGCGATTTCGCGCTCGATGCAGCCATCGTCGGCCAGACGCCAGGCGGCGAGGCTGCCGCCGGAGTAATTGGCCACGGCGAGCGTGCGTCCGGTGGCGTCAACCGCCACATCGCAGGGACCGGCGCCGCGTGTCGGAGCGCTGTTGAGAGGAACAGGCGAACCGGTCGCGGCGGCGGCGGTGGTCGCGGCGGCGGCGGGAAGCGCGAAGGCGGATACGGTCGCCGTCGATTCGCTGACGGCGTAGAGCGCCGGCGTCCCGGCGGCGGAAGCGGGGCGGAAGGCCAGAAACGAGGGCGAGGGCAACTCTATAACAAGTTCCGGCGAGCCGAAACGTCCGTCCGCGAAATCGAACGGCACGCGGTAGATGCCGCGGCTGGAACCTTTTGTGTAGGTGCCGACCCAGGCGGCCGGTGGAGGCGTATCGGCGGCAGAAGCCGGGAAGGAAGCGGAGCCGGAAGGCGAGACGGAGGAGATAGCGGAGGCGATGGAGGAGGAAGACATGGCGGCAAACAGGAAAAACCGGCCCGGCACAAGGGACCGTCCGGATGCGGACAGGTATTTCATGGGACCGCACCGAAACAGGACGAGGCAGGCAAGCGCAAGCGCGATACGCGGGATGCGATTCGGGCGCATTTCAAAAAGAGGACATGCAGAGGACATGCGGCAAGCAAAGCCGTGGCACGGGCATCTTGCCCGTGTTCCGGAAGTGGCACGGGCTTCCAGCCCGTGATTCCGGAGGGGCGGGAGGGGTGGAAGAGGCGGGAGGGGCGGGAGGGAGGCGGCGCTTTACTGCCGATCCGTCCACGGGCTGGAGAGCCTGTGCCACTCCGGAGCCTGTCCTCTTTTCAAGATGCGCCCGACGCCGGACGCGGACGCGGGCGCGGACGCGGGCGTCGCAAGCGACGCCCCTACGGTCGATCCGCGTAACGTCAGGGGATAACACGAAAAAAACCTCCTCGTCGCCAGGTTCCCGCCGCCAGGTCGCCCGCCTGCCCTCCCTCCCCTCCCCCCCCCCCCGTCCGGGGGAAAGCAGTTCAGCCGCGCCCGGCGCGGCGGCCCCGGCGTAACCACAGTCCCATGACAAGCGTTATCAGTCCCGTCGCTACAGCCCACGTACTCGGCTCGGGCACGGCCGCAAGGCTGGCGGCAACGACACGAAAACCCATGTAGTAGTTCTCGACGTTCGCGAGGATGGTGCTGCGCGCCGAGGTGGCGAGGCCGCTGTCGGAGCTGCCGAACGCGCCGCCACGAACAATATTGGCAGCAGCA
>JAISAX010000366.1 GCA_031266495.1 Opitutaceae bacterium | reverse complement strand
CCCCCCCCCCCCCCCCCCCCCCCCCCCCCCCCCCCCCCCACTTTGAGCTTCCGCTCTCGCCTCGCTTTTTCGTCCGGGAGCGGTTTTGTGGGCGTACTTTTCCTATGATGCGATGCTTTATCCTTGCCGTTCTGGCGGCGATTTCCCCTCCGGTCTTGATGACGGTTGCCACTGCGGTTGCCGCCGCCGACCTGCCGGCCCTCTGGAAGGAGCGCGTCCGGTGCGTGGTGGCGGTGGAGTTTTTCACCGAAACCGAGCTCGACCGCCGCCCCACCATCGCCAACGCGCTCGTGGTGGATACCCGCGGCACGCTCGTCCTGCCCGCGTCGGTCATCAACATCCGCACCGCGCCCTCGCAACTGAAAGATTTCCGCGTGTACCTGCCCGGCCGTCCCATCACCGGCGCCTGGGCGAAAGGGGAATACCTCGGCCAGGATTCGCTGAGCGGCTGGCACTTCGTGCGCGTGGGCCTGGATGAAAAACTGCGCGGCGAACTCGTGCCCGTGACCGATTTTCTCGCGAAAACGCCGCTCGCCGAACCCGCCATGGCCGACGAATTCTGGGGCATTGGCCTGCGCGGCAAGGGTGAGGATTTCCTGCCGTACTTCATGGCTTCGCGCGTTTCGCTGGTGCAGTCGTTGCCCGAACGCACCGCCATCTCCCTCTCCGATGTGACGGCGCCGGGCCTGCCGGTCTTCGACCGCGAGGGGCATTTTGCCGGCGTGGGCCTCGGCGGTTTCGGCGCCACGTACCTGCAATTTTCCCGCACCGAACGCGGCTCGCCCGTCATGCTCATGAACGTCGAGGAAACCGCCGTGTTCCAGCTCGCGCCCGACGTGCTCCCGTGGATGCGGCGCGTGCCCGCCTCCGTCAGCGGACGGCCCATCGCGACGCTCGGCGTTTACGGCGTGCAACCGATGGACCCGGAAGTGGCGGCCTACCTGAAACTCGAAAACCGGTCCGGCTGCGTGGTCAGCGAAGTGCTCGACGGGGGCCCCGCCGAGGCCGCCGGCATGAAGGACCGCGACATCATCGTGGCCATCGACGGCAAACCCCTGCCGCGTTTTAAACCGGATTCGGTGATCATCGGCTATTTCGACCGCGAGATCTCGCGCCGCCAGCCGGGCGACAAGCTCGCGCTCACGGTGCTGCGCGGCACCGAACGCGTGGAACTCACGGCCACGGTCGGCGAGGAGCCGAAACTGCAACGCGAGGCGGAGCGGAAATACTTCGACCGCCTGGGCCTCACCGTGCGCGAATTCATTTTCGGCGACGGCGTGGTGCGCCGGGTCAAGCGCAGCGAGCAGCGCGGCGTGATCGCGCATTTTGTAAAACCCAACGGCCCGGTGGCCTCCGCCGGGCTGCGGCCGGACGACTGGATTCAGGAAGTGGACGGCGCCGAGGTGAAAACATACGTCGAGGCGGTGGAAAAACTCGCCGCGATCGAGGCGGACACCGCGCGCCCCGAATTCGTGCTGCTGACGAGCCGCAACGGCGAGACGGCCGTGCTGCGCGTCAAGCTCAAGTAAAACAGGCTGCGCCCCGTGATTCCCGTGGACCGCACGCCCCGGAGCCGCGTTTTCCCCGTCCCCCTCCTCCCGGCCTTGCCGTCCCCTTTCTCCTCTTTCTCCCATCTCTCCCGTCTCCCATTCCTCGCCCTGTTCCTTCTGCTGGCGCCCGTCGCCCCGCCTGCGCCCGCCGCCCTGCCGCTCCCGCTGGCGGGCGAACTCCGCGGCGTGCTGAAGATCGCCGGCGACACCGCGCTCCCGTGGCAGGTGACGCTCGCCCCGCTGCCGCCCGCCGCAGCGGGCGGCGGCAGCGCCGGCTACGCCGTGACCGCCACCCTCCGCAACGACCGCAGCAGCACCAGCAGCGGCGGCGGCGAGGAAGACACCGATACCCTGGAGGTGAGTGTCACCGGAACGCTCGACGCCTCGCTGCGGAGCGGTGCTTGGCGGGTGGCGTCGGCGCGGGTCGATCTCGGCGCCTGGTGGCCGGTGATCCGCGCGCAGTCCGGCCTTGGCGAGACGTTGGCGGACTGGTCGGCGCAGGGCCGCGCGACGCTGGCGGGCGAGGGCCTCTGGCAGGATGGGCGGCCGCAAGGGCGGGTGACCCTGCGCGTGGAAAACGCCCGCATGTTCAATCTGGCCGACGCGATCGAGATCGACGGCGTGACGCTCGCCGTGACGTGCGAGGACTTGCAGTCCTTCGCGCTCGCGCCCGGCCAGCGGCTGGCGGCGGCCCGGATCACGGCGGCGGGAGTGGAGGCGGGAGACGCCGTCATCGAATTCGGCCTGACGGCAAACCGGACCCTCCGGGTGACGCGCGCCGAAGTCGCGGCCCTCGGCGGGAGCGTGCGCGTGGCGCCCTTTGCGGTGGACCTGGCATCCGCCCAACCCCGGGTCTCGCTGAGCGCCGAAGTCGGGCAGGTGTCGCTGGCCGACGTGGCGCGGCTGGTGCCGGAGGCGTTGCGCGACGCGCAGGGGCGGCTGGGCGGCAACGTGAGCCTCACCTGGAGCGCGAGCGAAGGCGTGCGCGTGACGACCGGCGGTCTGCGGGTGGAGCGCGAGACGCCCGCCACGCTGCGCCTGGCCGCGCAGCCGGGGTTTTTTACCCGAAACCTCCCGGCGCGGTTCGAGCTTTTACGGTTTCTCGGCAAATCCTTCTCGGTGGACAATCCGGCCTGGGCGACCCTGCGCAGCGTGGAGATGGGCGACCTGGCCTTGCAGGTCGAGTCGCTCGACGTGACGCTGATGCCCGACGGTCCCGACGGCGTGCGCACGGCGGAGGTGGCGATCCGGGCGTACCCGGCGAACCGGCAGGCGGTGAAGGTGATCACGTTCCGGATCAATGTGGCCGGCGCGCTGGCCCGGGTGCTCGGCTTCAGCCTGGACAGCCGTGTGTCGATGAACCTCGATTCGGAAGAGGGAACCGCTAAAGGACGCTAAAGGACGCTAAAATCGAACCGGGAGGGAGCCGCCTGTTTCTTTCCGGAGGGGGGACGGGGAGGGGGGGGGGGAACCGCTAATCTGCGCTCATCTCCGCTAATCCCTATCCCGTCAAACCGGTCCGGACGCTGTCATGAATCCGGGATCGGGATTAGCGTCAATCATTGATGGGACGGCGGTAATGTCACGGACCTGATCCGGTGCCGTTCGTCTGGATGACGCCGATCGTTTGTGTATCCGCAGCCGGCTGCCATGAGCCTGACCGGTCCCGGATGAACTCGGCCGCGCCGGGGGACGTCAGACGGATGGACAGGAAGCCGGTGGTCAGGGTTTTTCCGTTCAGGCCGACCGCAGAGAGAGCCCCCCCGGAATCCAGCAGCGCATAGGCAAAGCTTCCTTCGAGTCCGGCCGAGTCTCCGAGCCAGACTACGCAGGTTTGTTTCCCGTCGGAAAGGCGGAGGCGTCCGGGCGCCTCCGGTACGGCGCTGAAGGTGTCGGGCGACTCGTCGCCAGCCTGTATGCACGCAGCGGTGACGAACAGATGGTTTTCCGTTTCGGGAGAATCGAGGGCGAGGTGAAAGCCGCGCCGCTGGGGACGCGATGGTTTTTGTGGGTAGAGTTCCGTCTCGACTATGGTGGGGGCGATTGACCGCCTGGCGATGTTACCAAGCGCGTGGAGGACGAGTTGTGCGGGCCCGTTCTGGAAGAGCACGCGGCGTTCGTCCAGCACGACGGGTTCACGATCTCCATGGAGACGGAATTGCCAGGTATGCGGTTTGGCAGAGCGCAGGTCGTCGAGGATGACGAGGAAGCGGCCCTGGATGAGGATGAGATGACGGTTGACTCGCTCCACCGCGAAATCCTCCGCGTCATAGGCGTCGGCAAAGACCGCCGTGGCGGCGGCCACGCGCGGAGTGAGCCAGGTGTCGCGAAGGTGGATTTTGTTGTATTTCGGATAATTTTTCCGAGGGAAAGTACCCCACGCCGTGCCACCGTTCGCCTGACCAACTCCGTCGATGAGGATAGAGTTGTGATCGGCGGTTTCCTTCTTGCCGGTGTAGCCGGTGTCGTTGGCCAGAAACGCCCCTTTGGCATACAGGATGAAGGTGCCTGCGTCGGGATGCGCATGGCCGAGGGAAACTTTCCATTCGGGGTGATCGGGGAGCAATTCACCAACCCGGTGCCCGGCAGGCGGACCCGACTTGAAGGCAATGGCGGTTGCATTGGGGTCAAACCAGTCGTTGCGCCAGTGGATGATATCCATGTCGTGGAAGTAGTGATACGGAGGACAGGTGGCGTACCCTTGTTCGGCATCGGGGGAAAATGGCTGTTCCTGCCAAAGCAAACTGAAGGCGGAGTCGATGTTGAGATGGATGCCGGAGCGCGCCCGTTTTTGCCGGGCAATGAAGGCGGCGAGGAAGGGGTCTTGCATGCTTTGCTGGATGGCCATGACGGGGAAGTGTTTTACGCCGCTGGTGAGTATGTGCCAGGGTTGGTCGTATCCTTTTTGGGCGGTGACGCCGTCGGTGTTGACGCGGGGCCCCCAGTCGCCGAAGTCGAACACGAAGCGTGGGTGAGGGAGAAACATGTGGGCGAGGAAGAGGCCGGCGTCGCGAAAGGGCGGCTCGGAAAACAGGTCGCGTCCGGTGCATTCTTTGAGGGCGAGGGCCCAGGCGGCGGGGAATTGCATGGTGTAGCTCCAATAGGAAACACCCTCGAAGAACCAGCCATCGTGCGCGATGGCGGCGAGGCAGCGGGTGGCGAGGTTTTGGGAAAAGACACCCCAATCGCGCGCGGGGGGATGTTCGTCGGCGATGGCGAGGGCGGCGATGGCAAGGCCGCAAACGGGGATGATGAGGTGGTTTTGTTCGTAGGCGAAGTGTTTGAGGCGGGCGAGGTCGGCGTGGAGTTGGTCGCCTTGGGCAATGAGGGTGTCGCGCAGGAGTTTTTCAAATTCCGGGTCGAAGGCGCCGTGGAGGGTGTCGTAGGTGAAGGCGAGTCCAAAGAGGACGTGCCCGGCGGTCAGGCCCGCTCCTCCTCCGGTTCCGTTGGTGATGATGGTCTGGTAGTCGGCGAGCGCGGGAGCCCAGTCCTTGAGGAGGTGGTCGCGGTAGATATCGTTGCCGGTGACGCGCCAGGCGGCGGCCAGATGGGCGAGTCGGAGAAAGGCTTGTTGCCTGGGGGAGGCGTTTGTGAGGTTGAGCGTCGGGATGGTCTTGAAGGGAGGGGGGGGGAGGTATTGCTCAAAAAATGCGGGGGATTCGCGGTGTCGTTTTTGCGCGGATGCAATTTTTCCTGTGTTCGTAAAGAGGCGTGGATGCACGCCGGATTTGTCCGCCGGGATCGAAAATTCGCCGGTCCGGAGGGCGGCGAGGTTTTCTTTCGCGGAGGAGGCCGCGAACACAGGGTGGGCGGCGGCCAGCAAAACGCCGGCGGTCATGAGCAATGGATACAATGGGGCCGGGGACATGGTGTTTTGAAAAATCGATACAGGCGAGGGGAGGAGGGGGGGGGAGGGGGCGAATTATTTCACTTTTTCGGGAGCGACGTGCCAGTCGAAGTAGAGCTTCATGCGGACATTGCCGAGCGGAGGCTCGGGCAGGTAGGTGCTGCCCGAGTTGCCGTCTTTTTTGTCGGTTTCCATCAAGGCCCAGTTCCGGCTCGGGTTGTAGTCGGCGAGTTGAGACATCTGCATGGGGCGGGTATTGGGATCGTTGGCATTACCAAAGGGGTAATCATACTTGTTCTCGCTGGAGCCGATTTGTGTGGGAACCTTGTAGGCAACCGTATCGTAGCCCATGTTCAACGCCGTGCGTTCACGCTCATAGGCCCGGTTGCCAAGGCCGGAGGTCAGGCGAGGAGTGTCTCCGGGTTCGGGGTCACCGAAATAACGATAGAGGTGTATGCCAAGGTATTTTGACGTGGTCTTTTTGGAGTAAGACGGATGTTGCCCGATGTTGAGATTGCCGGGAAGACGGCCTTGGCGGTCGTCCATCGACCAGGCGGCGATGGCGAGCCCGGTGGAGCGGAGACTGGCGGTCGTGCTGGCGCGATCTGCCATGGAGCGTGCCTTGCCGAGCGTCACCAGCAGGATGGCGCTGAGGATACCGATGATGGCGACAACGGTCAAAAGCTCGATCAGCGTGAAGGCACGGATGGAATGCAGGGCGGGGCGGTTCATGATACAGGGGGGTGTTGTTGTCTCTTCAATACCTGGAACGGCGACAGGCGCAACAAGCAGCAAGCAGGGCCACAACCGCAAGAACCGAGGCGACGGTGGCCGGTTCGGGAATGGCGTTGCTCAGTATGACACTGACCGAGCCGTTATCGTAGGAGAACGCGCCCGTCCAACCGGCATTGGCGGCGGTCCAGCCGGACACTCCCGGGTCGGCGGCAAGGCCGGTGATTATGCCGGTCCAGGCAACGCCGGACGAGGTGCCTTCGATGTTGTCAAAAAAGACGCTCTGGTCGCTGGCGAAACTCCATGTGCCGTCGGTGCGATTGATGGACGAATGTGCGCCCGCAGTCCCCAGGGTCAGCCGGAGGGTGGAACCGGATTCAAGGATCACGTCGTTGGCGATGGTGAGGACGCTGGTGGCAGACGTGCCGTCGCCACCGGTCAGGGCGCCGCCCGACTCGATGGTGACTGCGTTGCCGGTCGCGAGCGCCACGATGCCGGTGCCGCCAAACGTGCCGCCATTTTTCACGGCGACCGCGCCCGTGCCGACACCGCTGCCGCTGGCATTGGCGACGAGAAGCGCACCTTGTCTGACGGTTGTGCCGCCGCTCCAGGTGTTGGTGTTGCCGGAGAGGATCTGGGTGCCGGCGCCGTCTTTCTCCAGAGTGAGCACGGTGCCGGTGCCGCCGTTTATGATTTTCCCGGCAAATGTCTTTTCCCCCGCAGCGAGGGAGACAATGAGGGTGGAACTTCTCGTGCTGGCGGCAGCGCCGACACGAATCTCGCCGACGCCCGTGATGCCGCCGACGGTGAGTACGGTGGCGCTGGCGTCGGGGCCCGCGTTAAGTCCGACAACGCCGTCGTTCGCCAGTCCGCCCGCCATCACGGCGTCGAGGACGTAAAGGGGGAGCGTGCCGGAGGAGCCGACAGTCGTCTCGCCGGAGACGTTCAGAGAGGAGAGTGGATTGCTGCCGGAACCGAACGAGAGGGTGCCTCCGCTCACAGTAATGAAACGGGTGATGACGTTGAAAGTAATGTTCGGACCGGAACCATCGTTCCGGACAAGCAGCGTGCCCGAACCGGATTTGATCAACCCGCCTTCACCGATTGTCAGTGTTCTCGTTTCGCCAGTGCCGCGAAGCGTCCATCCGGAACCAATGTCCATGCCATGAACGGATACGTCTGTATTGACTATTACGGCACCGGTTTTGAGTGGCGTCCCGATAGTATCGTTTTCGCCGGGCGTGCGGTTTGGTGACCAGTTGGCGGTGGTGCTCCAGTTGGAGGAGGTGGCCTCGTTATTCCACTGAAAAGTGTCTGCGGAGAGGTGGAGCGTTGGTGCGACGAGGCACAAGGGCAGGAGGAGTTTGTGTATTTGATTTGTCATGTTCGGTGGTGGCGGTTGGCTGGTTGCGGGTTGGGAGAAAAAGTAGAGGAGGAGGGGAGGGGGGGGGAGGGGGTCAGGTGGAGCGGTCGTAGGTGGCGACCGTCATCCTCGATTCAACCGGCTGTCCTGCGAGATAGCGGTTTACGTTGGCGAGAGCGTAGTCGCCGCATAGCGGATACAGGTCGTCGGTCGGTCCCCCGATGTGGGGCGAGACGAGGGACTCCGGCAGACTCACGAAGGGAGAATCCGGAGGAACGGGCTGGCGGATGAACACGTCGCTGGCGACTCGCAGGCGTTTTTCCCGGGCGATCCGCAGGAGCGCCGCTTCGTCAACCAGGCGCCCCCTGCCTACGTTGACGAACACCGCGCCATCCGGCAACAGGGCCAGGACATCCGGATCAATCACTCCCTCGGTCGCGGGTATGAGCGCCTCGCACGTCACAAACACATCGGCTCCGGCACAAAGCTCCCCGAGCGAGGAAACGGGACGGGCTCCGTGCTCCTCCATGAAGGAGGCCGGAATACCGGCCGAGTAAGCGTAAATGGATACACCGAATGGACGCAGCAAGCGGATGAACTCTCGCGCGATGGCACCGAAGCCGTGGATGGCGACTCGCTTGCCATGCAGGCAGCGGGTGGCCAGGCGTCCCCGGCGGCGGTCATCAGGCCAGCCCAGGACGTCACGCCATGAGGGAAGATTGCGCAAGCCTGCCAGAACGAGGAGTAACGCGTGTTCCGCCACAATCGGGGCAACGAGCGGCCCCCAGTTGCTGACGAGCAGTCCCGCTTCTATCTGTGCACGTGTCACGAGATGACGCACCGAACCGGCGACATGGCATACATACTCCACCGGGCCTCCTCCTCCGGAGCGCGTCAGTTCCCCGGCGATGGCAGGCGTGCGCCATGCGCTGACTATCACACGCGGACGGATACGCAGCACCCGTTTCCGCCAGGCATCGGGCTCCGCCAGCGTATCGACATCGCAACAAGCTGCCTGTCCATGGGCCGCGAGGTCCGCGGTGCCATTGGGGAAGAAGCGTTCCCGTTCGCTGCGATCCAGAGCGAAGAGAATGCGCGAGGTCCCGGCGTGGACCGGAGTCCGTGGGGGGGGGCAATACTCTTCACCAGGTGGAATGGCGGGCATGGCGACATCTTGCGGCCAGCCACCGGCGGGCAACAATCGTCGTGTTACTTGATAAATTAAGTGCTCCGGACACGGGGCTCGCGCCTGCGCAGGGTGGTGCCCGGATGCCACGAACTGCGAATGAGGAGGCGTTGCGGATGCCCGGGCACACCGCGCTCGTTGCGCTGGATCATGGCCACAAGCTGGTCCACCGCCGCCGCCCCGATGCGCCGGTTGTCCTCCAGCATCCCGCTCAGGCCGCTGTCGGTGGTGGGCAGCATCGGGCAGGCAACGCCCAGGCGGCGCGGCACGGGAAGCGACCATTGCCCGATACTGCGGTTGAACTGCACATCGCAGGTGAGGACGGCATCCAGCCGCTCATCCTGTATCCAGTCGCGCAGGGCGGCCTCCGTCCACCACTGGTCGCCGAGGTAAGGCGGGATGTCGGGAAGCCCGTGGAGGGTTCGCGCCGCAAGGTAACCGGCGAGGAAATTGTGGTTGGTGCGTTGATCGTGGCTGCGGATGGTTGCGAATCCGACCCTCCGGTAGCCCAAGGCGTGAAGTCTTTCCATCGTATCCAGAGTCGCCTGATAATGCGCGGGGGCGACCGAGTGCAGGTCCGGCTGCTTGAGGCTGTATCCAAAAGTCACGGCGGAGAACTTTTCCCAGGACAGACCGGAGATGCTGGCATCGGGACAGGGTTGAGGACAGAGCAGCAGCCCATGGACGCCGCGGGCGAGCGCGACATCGCCCATCCGTCGCCAGGAGCCTTCCGTTTCCGCCAGGTCGAGAATGGCCAGCTGATAGCCATGCCGGGCCGCCTGCTGGCGAGATCCCTCCACGTATTCCGCAAAATGCGGGATTTTCCGCCAGTCGAAGCCGGCGGTCGTCGAGGCCAGCCAGGCCAGGTTGCCGTGGAATCCCACGGGGTTGGCGCGCAACCGGTAGCGGGACAGGGCGCCCAGCATCGGATCGGGCGCGTATCCGAGCCTGGCCGCCAGTTTCCGGACACGGGCGCAGGTGCGAGGCGGGATGCTCGGGTCGTTGCGCAGGGCGAGGGAAACCGCCGCAATGGTCAGCCCGGCTGCGCGGGCAATGTCCTTCTGGGTAATCCGGGCTGACGGGCGGGAGGGAGAGGCGGGAGGGGGGCGGAAGGGGAGGGGAGGGCGGGAGGTGCTCATGCCGGAAAGGCTACAATTCGCACCCGGCGCAGGTGGCAACCGGAATCCTTTCTGGCCGGGGTGCGCGGCGCATCTCAAAAACCGGACGGCTTCCGGAGTGGCGGCTGCGCCGCGCACCGCACGGCATCACTTGATTTATCAAGTAACAGGGGGGTTGTTGCCGGGGATGGCCGGGGTCATCCATTCGCCAACCAACCAACCAACCAACCAGCCAACCAGCCATGAACACCCGCTCCCTTGTTTCCTCCGGATACGAAAAGCTCTGGTCCGACCCCGCGCTCCAGGCCCGCATTGATGATGGCATCCGGCGCCACCGCCAGAGCGACGCCGTCATCCGCACGATCGACTTCGCGGGCAGGCCCATGCCCGGCGTCAGGGTCCGCGTGCGCCAGCATGACTCGCCCTTTCACTTCGGGGCCAATCTCTTCAAGCTCGGGGATTACCCGCTGGTTGAACTCAACCGCCGCTACGAGGAGGCCTTCTGCGCACTCTTCAACGGCGCGACGGTTCCTTTCTACTGGCGCACGCTCGAACCCGAACAGGGTCGTCCGCGCTTTGGCGCGCACAGCGTGCCTCTTGCCCGCCGTCCGCCGCCCGACAGGGTCGTCAGGTTTTGCGAGGAGCGCGGTCTGCGCATGCACGGCCACACGCTCGTCTGGTGTTTGCGCAAGTGGTCCGTCCCTGACTGGCTCCCGGAGAATCCCGACGAAGCCGCCGCGTTGTGGGAAAAGCGCATCGCGGAAATCGCCGCCCGTTACGGCGACCGCATCAAGCGCTGGGATGTGCTCAACGAGCCGGTGGCGTTCTATGACCGGACTCCGCGCGGGATTCGCATGCCGGACGACTACGAGGGGAAGAGCTTCGCCTGGGCCGAAAAGCATTTCCCTCCCGATGTCCGGTTCGACGTCAACGAAATCACTCCCGCCTGGTCGCAAGGCGAGAGGGACGGCTGGACGGACAAGCGGGGGGACCTCTCCCGCCTGCTGGAACGTCTCCTCTCCGCCGGGCGGCGCGTCGGCGGCATCGGGCTCCAGTTCCATGCGTTCTCCGACGCCGAATTCGAGAAGGTGCTCTCCGGCCGGATCCACACGCCCGAAATGCTGCTCGGGGCGCTCGACCACTACTACGCGCACTTCAACCTCCCGGTACACGTCAGCGAGATCACGCTCACCGCCCCCGGCAACACCGCCGAAGGGCTCGATGCGCAGGCGGTCGTCGCGCGCAATTTTTACCGCCTCTGGTTCAGCCATCCGGCAGTCGAGGGCATCACCTGGTGGAATCTCCCCGACGGCGGCGCGGCGCCCGGCGAGAACAAGGTCTGTTCGGGACTGCTTTTCGAGGACATGCGTCCCAAGCCGGCCTGGCATGCCCTCCGCAATCTCATCCATCACGAATGGCGCACCCGGACGGAGGGGGTTACCGATGCCGATGGTTGCTTCCGTTTCCGCGGTTTCCACGGTTCCTGCGTCATCAATACGGAGTCCGGCAATGTTGACTCCGGTATCCAGTCTTCAATCACGCTCGAACCGGGGAAAATCGCCAGTCAGCTCATTCGCCTGTGAGCTTTCCTCCGGCTTTTGGCATTTTCCCGGGAGGGCCATGACGGGGTGGCCGCAGGGCGAAGCTGTCATTCCGTTTTGCCGCTCGACAGCGTCGCCGGGTTCGGACGGGGTTTGCTGCTGCCGGTTGCAAATCGCAACCGCATCCGCTCTTCTGGTCATCATACCATGCTTCCGCTCTGGGATACTCAACCGCACCGCCGGCCGCCGGTGTTTACGTTTCTGGTCATCGTCGCCTGCATGGTCGTGTTCGGCTACGAGATGTTCCTGATGGTGCAGGCTCCCGATTCGCTGGAGACCTTCATTCGCACCCACGCGCTCGTGCCGGCACGGCTGATTGGCGGATGGCGCGACAGGACTCAGTGGCAGACGCTGTTTACCTCCATGTTCCTGCATGGCGGCGTGGCGCATGTTTTGGGCAATTGCTGGTTTCTCTGGATTTTTGGCCGCAGCGTCGAGGCGCGGACAGGATCGTCCGGGTTTTTGTGTATTTACCTCGCAGGCGGCGTGGCGGCGGCGGCGGCGCAGATGGTGTTCTCGTGGGGTTCTCCAATCCCGATGCTCGGTGCGAGCGGGGCGATTTCCGGCGTGCTCGGCGCGTATCTCGTGCTTTTCCCGATGGCATGGGTGGTGGCGCTCGTGCCCTGGATCGTGCCGGTGGTGCCGGTGCCGGCGGTGGTGTTTTTGTTGCTGTGGTTTTTTGTGCAGATGTGGAGCGGCATCGGCGAATTGCTCGGCGGCGGCGGCGAGGGCGGCGTGGCCTGGTGGGCACATGCGGGCGGATTCGTCACCGGGATGCTGGTCGCGCTCCTGGCGCGGAAGGCCGGCTGGCTGAAGGCGGGCAGTGTCAGCCGGGCAGTGCAGTAGGCGGGAGGCGGGGAGGCATGGAGGCGGCGCGAAGCGCCGTCCACGGGCTGGAAGCCCGTGCCACTCACGGAAGCGGGCGAGACGCCCGCGCCACTTCGGAACCTGTCACGTTTTTGAGATGCGCCTCACGGGCGGCGACTCCGGTTGGCGAACGGCTTTACTTGCGCCTGCGATGGACAGACAGGCAGGCGGTGAACAGGGCCAATGGCGCGATCAACAATCCTGTTGTCGCTGCTTCGGGAATCGGAACAGTGTTGGTGACGGTAAACGACAAGTCCTCGAATGTCCCTACCGCCCCTTGATAGGAGCCAAGCTCAATACCCTTGATGGAGCTGATCTGGCTGGCCGTGAGGGTAGTGATGATGGAGTCATTTATCTTGTCTCCGCTCAACAACGTGATGGTCACGTTGTTTGTTGTCACCGATGTATCGGTGTTGAGGGAGATGCTCAGAGTCAGCGGTGTGCTGCCCGAGGAGTTGGCCTTTGCGATTGAACCAAAAGAACTAGCCCCGCTGGTATAACCGCTCACATTGCCAGCATTGTTATAACTGGCCCACCCGAGCGCTCCGCTGTAGGTCGTACCGCTTATGTTTGTCGTGCCATTGGAAAAGCCGGCAAGCAGCCAGTTGCTTCCCCCTGTAAAGGCCACGGTGACGGTCAGGGTATAAATGCCCGAATCGGCGCTCAGTGTCACCGGCAGGAAGGCGTTGGCGTAGTTGGCCCCGCTCTCACTGTAAATGTTCAGCTTGCTGCCATCGGTCGTAATGTTGCTTGAGGCATTCCAGGTGGCGCCGGTGGCCCATGAGGGCGCGCCTTCACCCACGACGGGGGAGGAGCCGTTGAACGTTCCGGCGCGATTGAAGTTATCGGTGTAGATGACGACCGTTTCTTCGGTCGCCGGGGCCGCGTGGACCTGGATCATCGGAGCGAGGCCAACAAGGCCCGCGAACAGTATGGATTTCTGCTTTGTAGTTTTCATTGGATTACCTGTGTGTGTGGAGGAGAAGGGGGGGGGGGGGGAGATTTAAGAGGGGGAGGTCCGGGCATTACGGGAACAGGCGGGTGCGCTGGGGTTTAAGTTCCGTGATTTTT
>JAISAX010000218.1 GCA_031266495.1 Opitutaceae bacterium | reverse complement strand
CGCTCGTGGGCGCTCCAGATTCCATCTCCCACGTCCACACCTCCCCTTCCTCCGTGAGCGCAACCGCATGCCCGCCTCCGAGCGCAAGCGTGCCGATTGGCGGAAGTCCTGTTACCTTTACCTCACCGGAACCGCCCGCCGCTCCCTGGTCGTTGTCCCGCCCTTCGTTGTCCGAACCAACCGCCTGCGTTTCGATGGCTTCCGGTTCGACGGCCTCGGCGCTGGCGCTCCCGACAACCCACATCCAGACTCCTCCCTCCGCATCAATACGTGCGCGCCAGTCGCCATTACTCGCAACACTGCTCCCCACCGTAATGTTCTTTAACGACAAACCGGACGGCAGCAGAGGCCAGTCGGCATCGTAGAGCCTGAGCTGGTTGCTCCCGTCCGCCGCCGGCCCGGAAACCTCTCCCACCGCTTCCCAATTGCCCGCATCCCCCTCTCCACTCGCGCCCGTGCCTATGTCCGCCAACACAGACACCGTATCCGAAAAATTGAGACTCAATGGAGCCTCGTCGTTATAAAGAACAGAAACAGCCGCCGCCGACTCCGCCGCCTCCTGCCGTCCTTCTCCAACGATCCTGGTCTCATGCATGGAGCCCACCGTAAAGGCCAGACTCACAAGCGTTACACAGAACGCCACAACAAGTGCCGATAACAGACGGGATGAAATCCGCCCGGAAAACGTTTCTTTGTTCATAAGGGAAAAATAAAGGAAAAGGGAGGTGATTACCCGGATTGATCGGGAATCTCGCCCCGCACCCTGCCCGCTAAGAATCCCGCCGCAAGGCCAAAATGGGCGTCCCGAAAATGGGCGTCCCTTGAAAAATGCAAGCGGCCAGCCAAGCCGATCCGCCCCGAACCGTGTCCGGCGAGACGCCGAACACAGCACGCGAGACGCGTGTTCTCCCCGGACCGATCAAAAACTCCCGGCTGTGTAGCATCAGAATATCGTAAAGATTCGGAGAGTTGTTCGAGGAAGGCGTTATGTTCGGCACGGATCATGCGAGCAGTGCGGGCTTGCCGGCAAAGTCGCGGAGATGGGCGAGCAGGGTGTCCACATCATCAGGCGAATTGAAAAAATGCGTTGAAACACGGAGGGCTTCCTTGCCGTCCAGCTCGACCGTGCGCACGGCGAGGTGGCGTTCCTGCAGCGCCTTGGCGACGGATTCGGGATAAGCTCTTAGTCGTCAGTATTCGTTTCTTGTTGTAACAGTCCGGGGAAACAGCGGCGGCCTTTTCCCGACAATCCGACAATCCGATCCTTCGAACGGAAGGCCGTCGCTTCGTTTTCCGAGGGGGGGGGAGGAGGGGAGGAGGAGCAATGAGGAATGACGACGGAGCGAAGCGGAAGGTTTTTTGCCATTTGTCATCCGGCATCCGTCATTCATTAAAATCCCGTCATGCATCGTCTGTTCCTTTTCTTTTCCGGGTGTGTCTTGTGGATGCTGGCGCTGGCGTGTTCATTCTGGCCCGCGCCGGCCGGCGCTTGGGACTATGAGGGGCACCGGATCGTCAACCGGCTCGCGCTGGCGGGGCTGCCGCCGGAGTTCCCGGCGTTTGTGCGCGAGCCGGCCAACGCCGGGCGCATCGCCTTTCTCGCCGGCGAACCGGACCGCTGGCGCAATGTCGAGGACGGGCCGCTTCGCCACGCGCAGGCGCCGGATCATTTTTTCGACATCGAGTATCCCGTCGGGGGCGGCCTGCCGCTGGCGAAGCTGAGCGAGTTCCGGCAGGTGTTTGCCGTGCAGCTCGCCGAGGCTCGCAAGGCGCATCCTTCGGCGTATCCGAAATCCGGAGCCAGTGACAGGGACAGGGACCGCACGCGGGATCTTGTCGGTTTCCTGCCGTGGGCGATTGCGGAAAACTACGCGCGGGTGAAATCCGCCTTCACTTATCTGAAGGCTTACGAGGCGTTGGGCACGCCGGAGGAGATCGCCAATGCCCGCGCCAACGTCGTTTACCAGATGGGGGTGCTCGGCCACTACCTCGGCGATGGCGTACAACCGTTGCACACGACCCGGCACTTCAACGGCTGGTCGGCAGGCGTGCCCAATCCGCGCGGTTTCACCACGCGGCGCACGCTGCATTCGTGGATCGATGGCGGTTACCTTGCCGCCGCGCAGATCACGGCAGCGGACTTGCTGCCGCGCGCGCTTCGCGCCGATCCTCTCACGTTGCCCGCCGGCGGCAAGAGGCCGGAGGGGGGGGGAGGGGGGCGCGATCCGGTATTCGAGGCGGCGCTCGCCTGGCTCGCTCGCCAGCACGAGCAGGTCGTGCCGCTCTACGAACTGGAGAAGGCCGGCGAGCTGAACGCTCCGCCCGCGACGCGCAAGGGCCGGGCCTTCATCGAGCAGCGTTTGCTTGAGGGTGGTCGCACCCTGGCCGCTTTCTGGCTCACCGCCTGGCGCGAGGCGGGGCAGGATTTTTATCTCACCACCCAGCTCAGGAAGCGCCGCGAATCAGGTACAAACGGATACTGACTGCGGCGATACAGGTATCAAGATCAGGGGCGGTGATACAGGGATCAGGATCGGGATCGGGGCTGGCGGCGTGCCAGCCTGGCGGCTCCGGCCAGCAGTGCTGCCAAGCCTGCCATCAGGGCGACTGTCGCCAGTTCGGGGACTGCCGCCGCCGGGTGCATGACCGTGTAACCGAGGTCGCTCAAGATCGCGAGGTCCAGTTCGGTCAGATACTTCCGGGTGCCAATATTGATTGAAGGTGTCATCACGGCGTCCTGTAGCACCGAGCCGGTGATAATCTGGCTTTGTGTTCCTGATGCCAGGTGGCCGCCATCAATGGATGTGCCGGTTGCCGCCTCGCCGGACCAGGTGTTCCCTGTTTTCAACGAGTTCCACGTCTCGCCAATGCCATAGCCGAGCGTGTGCAGGATTTCGTGCAGGGCGACGGAGTAAAAATCGTTGCTGGCGGATTCAACCGCCGTGGTGTGGTCGAAGTGCCAGGCTGTGCTGGCGTCGTTGTCGAACCAGAGATTCCCGGCAAGGGTGCCATAAGAGATCCCGTTTGCGCTTCCGATAATCGGCCCGCCGCGGGCGAACCCGGCGGACGCCACGACTTTCGCGGCGGCAGTGGCGGCATCCAAATCCTCCTGCGTGTCAGCCGAGCCGCCGGTCCTGTATGAAATCCCGGCAGGTCCCCCTTGCCCGAGTGTGTTGCCCGACAGGGAGCGCGCTCCGACGTAGATCGTGAACGCGTTGGCCGTCAACGGGGGCAAGAGGCTCAGCTTCTCTCCGGTTGCCGGATTTTTCAGGGAAGCTTCCCATTTCAGCGCGACGGCGCCGGTGCCAGCGGTGCCTGTATAGGAAGATTGCAGCGCCCCCAGCGCGCTGCCGCGCAAGACATCGCTGATGTCGGACGCGGCTGCTTCGAGAGCCGCTTTGGCCGTGGTATTACCGAAAAAACCGGTTGTATCATACGTATAATCGAACGTGATCACAAATGCCCGGACCGTGACAGGCAGGGCAGCAAGAACAAGGGCCAGGATGGCGACATTGATGTTTTTTTTCATATGGAAACAGAGACCATCCGCAGTCAGACAGCCGCGATTATATGTTTCAAATACCATACTCTACTGGTATTTACGTAGTTTGTTCGTTGCCCCCGGGGTTCATTCTTGAGCCCGGAGTGTGTCCGCGTTTTGGCTTCGTGCCGTGCCGACTCCTTCCGACCGCTCCGACCATGAATCTGCCACCTCTGCCCGCCGCACCCGCGGACCCTGGCCCATGAAGTGGGTCGCGCTGGCGATCCTGGTCTGCATCGTGCCGTACACCTGGATCTCGCTGCGCTATCGCAAGGAAGCGCCCTCCTATGAGCCGGCCCAGGCCCAGGCCGGACGCGCCGGCAACCACCAGCACCTCGTCCTTGAGGCCGAGCACCCCGCGCCTCCGCGCGACGAGTTGCCTCCGGACGCCTTTATTATCGGCCGAGCCATGCCGACCCCGATCCCGGCGGGATTGCCGGAGGGGCTGCTGAAAATCATCGGCATCGAGCCGCGCCTGCCGGAATCCGTTGCCGCCGTGAGCACGCCCGCCGAGGTCACGGCCATGGCGCCGGTGCGGATCCGTTTTTCCTGTCGTGTGGCGAGTGACCGCGATGTGCTTGGCGGCACCGAGATTTACATCAAGGAAAACGCCATCGTCATCCTCCCGACCTTCGAAGAACTCGAGGGCGAGCTGGCCGTCCGCTCGCGCAACGAACCGGTGCTGGTCACCCTCCCCGCCGGGATCCTCAAGGCTGGCGTGACGTACGACGTGCGTCTCATGGCGGCGAGCAACGGTTTTGCATGGAACTGGGTCGTGCGGTGAGCCGCCCGGCATGGGGGGGGGGGGAGGGGAAGGGCTTCCGGCGTAGTTACGCAGGCGGGAGCCGGAGCGGCGGCATTCCTGCCGCTGCGACGACGCGAAGCGTCGCCGGTTCGCCGGTTCGCCAGTTCGAGAGAGGGAGGGGCAAAGAGGCGAGGCGCTTCGCGCCTCGTCGCAGCGGCAGGAATGCCGCCGTTCCGGCTTCGCGCAACATCAGATCAGTCACTGATGTTACGCGGTGCCTCTCGTAGGGGCTTCGCTTGCGAAGCCCGTGCCAGGCAAACGGATTGACGTATCCCCATTTGTGTCAGGTCCTTGAGGGCTTCGCAAGCGAAGCCCTACAGTCGAACCGCGTAACTTCAGTCAGTCATATAAAATCCTCGCGAATATGAACGAATCCTCAGGATAGTAGCGCACAATGAGCAACAACGGTAACGTCCATCCGGCCACCTCCGGCACGCACGCGATCAAGCCCGCCGACCTCCGCGGCATCCTCAACTACGTGCCGCGTTTCCATGGGCAGATCTTCGTGATCGCCGTCGATGGCTCCATCGTGGCCGACGAGAATTTCAGCAACCTGCTCGTCGATATCGCCGTGCTCCGCAGCCTCGGCATCCGGGTCGTAATTGTCCACGGCATCGGAAGGCAGATCGGGGAACTCTCGGTGGCGCGCGACATCCCCATCTCCAACCACGACGGCACCGGCGTCACCGACGCCGCCACGCTCGACCTCGCCGTCCGCGCCTCCGCCCGCGTCTCGCAGCTCATCATGGAAGGGCTGACGCAAAACGCGCTGAAGTGCGCCATCACCAATGCGGTGCGCGCGCTTCCCGTCGGCATCATCCGCGGTGTGGACCAGCAGTTCACCGGCAAGGTGGATCGCATCGACAAGGAGTTTGTCGATCACCTCCTCGGCGCCGCCATCCTGCCGATCATCCAGCCGGTCGGCTATGCGCCGGACGGGCGGCCGTTCCGGATCAACTCCGACCTGCTGGCGAGCGAGGTCGCGGAGGCGCTCGGCGCATCGAAAATCATCTACCTGATGCCGCGCGGCGGGCTCGAAATCGACGGCGAGGTGCGCCGCGATATCGCCGTCGAGTCGCTGCGGCAGCTTCTGGCCACGCCGTCCAGAGCCGGCCGCATCGTCGGCGAATGCCGGAGTAAGGCGACGCATGCCGTGCGCGCCATCGCCGCGGGCGTGCCACGCGTGCACATCGTGGACGGCCGCGCCTACGACGGGCTGATCAACGAGATTTTTTCCAACGAGGGCGTGGGTACGCTGATCTACGGCAACGACTACCAGCAGATCCGCCAGGCGCGCAAAAGCGACACGCGCTTCATAATGAGCCTCACGCGCGCGGCCATGCGTCGCGAGGAGCTGCTGCACCGCACCCGGCAGACCATCGAGAAAAACATCGACCGGTTTTTCGTTTACGAGATCGACGAGAACATCATCGCCTGCGTCACCCTCTGGTTTTACCCGGACCGGCCGGAACTGGCCGAAGTGGGTTCGCTTTACGTGATGCCTTTTTACCAGAATCGCGGCGTGGGCCGGAAGCTGGTGGACTACGCCTGCCTGCGCGCGAAGGAGCGGGGGGCGAAGACAGTGGTGGCGCTTTCGACGCAGAGTTTTTCGTTCTTCACGTCGGTCATGGGTTTCGAGGAGGCGGACAAGTCGATCCTGCCCGAGGCGCGGCTGCGGAGTTACGAGGACAGCGGCCGGAATGCGAAGGTGCTGCGCAAGGGGTTGTGACCGGAGCGGCGGGGCATTTCCGCCGCCGTCGCCGCCGCCGCCGCTGCCACCCACTCCGGCCACTTCGATGTTGAACGTCGGATGGCGGGCGTTGGATGTTCGATGCTCACAGGAGGGTTTTACAGTTTTGCAGGACTGTTTTTTTCAAAAAAAAC
>JAISAX010000355.1 GCA_031266495.1 Opitutaceae bacterium | reverse complement strand
AGGAGGGGGGGGAGGAGCGACTTCCGTTACAGGTTGTTTTCTTATGGTGCCTTAGCGGTTCCTTGCGGGTTCGGGACGGGCGGGACCGGACATGATGGGAACCGCCAATCTTCGCCAATCTTCGCTAATCTGCTCCTCCCCTCCCCTCCCCTCCCCTCCCCCCCCCCCGGCTCACTGCACGACAACGCGGTGGCATCCGCCCCATTTGCCGGAGAGCAAAAGCCGCTTCCCTTGACGAACGGCTTCCACGGCCTGTCCGTCGAGCCGGACGCGGCCCGCGCCGACAACCGGAAGTTCGAGCCGCGCGGTGACACCGGGCGGAAGGGAAAAAGCCAGCGCAAACGCATCGCCGTCCCTCCGCCAATCGACCCCGACCGGACCAGGCGGAGTCGGCACCCTGGCCGTGCAACTCGCGAGCGGTCCGGGATGAGGACGGATGCGAAGGCACTTCCAGCCAGGAGCATCCACCTGCACCCCGGCAACGTAACGGGGCAGCAGGTTGGCAGGCGCGGCCCCCCAGGCATGGTTCCAGTCCTGGTTGGGCTTGTAGTGCTGATCCCATGCTTCCCACGTGAGCGTGGCGCCGCTCTCTGTCATATGTTTCCAGCTACGGTCCCCGTCGGCGGTGACGAGGCCGAGGGCGGCTTCGTCGGCGCCGTATTCGAAAAGGGCTTCGAGCAGGTATTGCGCGGCGTAAACGGAGCAGGCCATTCCCCTGCGGACGAGAAAATCGACAAGGCCCGCGCGGTGTTCCCCGGGCACAAGGCCGAAGGCGAGAGGAAAGAGGTTGGCGTGCAGCGAGGCATGATCGGCGCCCTCGCCATCGCGATAAAGGCCGCGCGCCGGATCGAAAAGGACGCGCTGGAACGCCGCGCCGACACTCCGTGCGCGCGCCTCGAAAGCGTCGGCATCCGCAGCCCTGCCAAGGGCGCGAGCGAGCACGGCCATGAGGGCGAGGGCGCGCAAATGGAAGGCATTGACCACCGTGTTGACAGGCATGAACACGTAGTTGTCGCGTTCGCAGGGGGGCCAGTCCACGATGTCGTTTTTCATCTGTTCGGGCGTGCCGGCAAGGAGACCGTCGGGACGGGCGCGTTCGAGAAGGAGTTTGCCTGCAAGCGCCTCGTAATGGGCGGCGACCAGGCTGGTGTCGCCCGTGTGCAGCCAGTCGGCGTGGGCAATGAACACCATGTGCAAGCCCCATTCGGTGGAGCGGGTGGGACGCCGGAGGAGATAACGAAAGGTGTCGCGCGCCATGCTGAAATCGGGGTCGCACGTGTAGTGGCTGAGCTGATTCAGCCAGGCGTCGGCCTCGTAGGGGCGGCGTTCGCGGTCGCCATCGACATACACGCCGGCAAAGGTGGTCGCCTTGATGGTGTAGCGGCACAGTTCCCATATCCGGTCCAGGAGGGGATCGGAGCAGGTGAAGGCGGCGGCATGGTCGTCCCAGGTTTTGGCGAAAGCTGCCCGCCGGCGGACAACCGGCGGCGCGGCTTCAACAGGCCAGCCTTCGATTTCGACCAGGCGAAAGGGCAGCACAACGCCCCATCCGGGCGGAAGAAGAACGGCGATTTCGTTGGTGTTGCGTTCGTCGGGAGGCGGGGCGACGGCGACGGGCTTCCCGTCGTCGGCAAGCGAAACGGCGACCCTCGCGTAACGGACGGAACCGAGCGGACGGCGTTCGATGCGTCCGCCGGAAAAGGCTTCGCCGAAGTGGACGACGATTTCGCCCGTCGCGCCGGTGGCGGGCGAAGTGATCTCCAGATTGCCAAAGGCCACGCGACCGAAGTCGATCAGCCAAAGGCCCGGGGCGGCTTCCGACACGCTTGCAGGGGCCTCGGGAAAGAGCTGGCAGGGGTGAACGGCGGGCATGACCCGTTCGGGCAGGACGGCGGACGAGGCATGTTGTCCGGACGGAGTCGCGGGTTTGTTCATGGTTGGACGGAAAGGGAGATGTGTGTAGTCAGTTTCAAATACGTGACGGGCGACCCGGTCCGAAGCACTAGGGTCGCATGGTGGCGGAGGGTGCCGGGCGTCAGCGTATTGTCCGGCATGGCTTCGATCGAAGCCGTCAACGGGACATCCGCCTCCCATGAAACCACGATGTCACCCGCGCAAACCTTGCCGGGAGCGAACGCGCGGGGCGCGCCGGCAGGAAGGCCGAGATGCCAGCGAAAAAGAAGCGTATCCGGCGCAGGCAGCTCCACCTCGTCGCAAACGGTGACGGCAACGGCATCCCACCCCACCCGGCGGCTCCAGCGGCGGACGCCGGCATAACACGCCGAGCCATCCATCGTCACATCGCCGCCCGCGGCATCGAGACGGTTGACCGTAAGAGGCGCGGAGCGGTGCGCGGCATCCAGAATCTGGCCCGCGCCACCGGCGAGAACCTGCGGCGCAAGCTCCGCCGGAGCATGGCCGCCCACCTGCAGCACGTTGTGCCCGGCAACGCTTTTGAAATGTGTAGTGTGTTCGGGAATACCGTAGGAAAACAGGCCGGCCTCGATCAGCACCGGGCGCCCCTTGACGATGAAATTGACGTGGCCGCGATCCTGGTGGTCGTGCGTATCCGTCGCATGTCCTCCTCGCATCCAGAAACCGGATACCTTGTCCGGACGACCGCCGGTGATACCGTCGTCCGCCCCCCAGTTCTCGATCCAGTTGACCCGGGTGGCCACCGGATAACTGGCGCAGAGAGGCAGGACCGGCAGGACCGGCGCGGAAGGATCGGTCAACTCCCTGCCCGCGCCGGCGCAGGCGACGCGGGCGGCGCAAGCGGCGAGAAGTTCGGGCAGGATAACGGAAGAGTCGCATGGCGTGGCCTGCACGCCGGCATGGTCGCGGGCGGTCGCCACCGCCTCCGTCGCGGGAGACGTGCGCAGGTACCAGAAGGCGGCGGGATCGCCGGTGGTGGCCGCAAGGGTGGCGACAAGCCCGCGGTCGATCTGGACCACGCGGGCGTCGAATGCATTGATGGTGAACCCGGCGGGCTGGAGGTGGTGCAGGTACCAGACGGGAAATTTGCGGAAGAAGGGATGGTCGAGAAGACGCGTGTCGCCGGCCACGAGGACGGCCGCACGCGCGGCGGAAAGCGCGCTGGCCAGGGTGATGGAGCCGTATTCGAGACCTTCGACAAATTCCCCGCACGGCCCCTGTGCATCCAGGGAACGGAGCACGTTTCTCACGCCGAATTCGTAGTCGTCGCGATGCCGGTCGAGGCCGAGATGGAGACTGGCGAGAATGACCGCCTCGTTGGGCAACACCCACTGGTTGCTGTGGACGGCCTCCTGTTGCGTGAACCAGTTGGGCCGGGTCCGCCAGTCGTTGCGGACACCGGCGATCTCGGCCCGAAGCCGCTCGGCGATGCGGCCGGCCAGATCGTCGGGAACGAATTCAGGCGGAAGCAACGCCAGGCTCCCGGTGATGGCGCGGACCGCCCAGCCGGTGCCGAGCCAGGCTCCGTCCGGATGCGGAGCGCCAGACCAGCCGGGCCGGACAAGCGGATCCCACGTCGCCAATTCCGCAAGCTGGCGGCAGAGGTAATCGGCCAGCGCGGGATCGCGCGTGAGGCGGACGGCGGCGGCCAGGCGAGGCAACCGGCGCTCGGCCAGCGGCCTGACGGCCTCGCAATCGCCCAGCGAAAGGGCGAACCGTTCCCAGCCGGAGGCATCAAGGTGGGCCATATGCGCGGGCTGCTCGCGGTATTTCATCCGGATCGACGGATCGGCCCGGAGTTCGGCCAGCGACCGGTGGCGGCGGGTGATCGGCTGGCACGCCGCATCCTCGCGGGCGGCGGCGACGAGCCGGTCGCGGAGCGTCGCCACCTCGCCAGGCAACGTGGCGCTCCCGCCGAGTTGATCGAGGATGCGGACCGGAGGGAGAAAAGGCAGGGTTTTTGTATTCATGAAACAAGATGTAGCGAGGATCAGGATACCCGGATAATCGCCTTTCTGCCAGTGGCGGAATCGGCCAAAAATGTGTATTTTCAGGCTGACTATGCGCCAAAAAATCAAGGCCATTCCCCGCGCCACGCCTTATTCGGATGGCGGTTCCAGTAGTCGGCGCGGAAGATCGCGTGCGCCATGCAGCACACGTTCAATGCTCAACAGATTTCCGTCTGTCCGATAGAAAATCAGATGAGCATCAAACGGATGCGGCAGGCTTTTGGATCGCATGCCTGCCAACTCCGGAATCCGGAAACACAATGCCCGGCCGATACCAGGCTGTTCGCACAGGTGGTGAATCCCGACGTCAAAAGCAGCCAGATAACGTTCGGCAATCTCAACACCTGCCTGCCTGGCATACCAGCGATACTGGAACGCGGGATCGAGTTCCGCCCGGCGAGAGTTGTTCGCGTGCAACGGCATTACGTCAAAGAGTGCCAGCCAGTTGTCTCACACGATCCAGTGTGCCCGCGTTGTAAGGGACATGCTCATCGAGCACACCTTCGAGCAAGGCTGCTTCGAGCAGGGGAGATTCGAGTGCATCCTGCCTCTCCAGTATGCGCAAGGCCTCACGGACCACCTCGCCTGCATCAACGTAACGCCCGCCGCGCACCTTTTCCGCAACAAAAGTCTCCAATGGTCCATCAAGCGTGATCTGCATGGGAGAAAAATCATCCTGAACCTGAATATCCTGCAAGTCCGTTTTACTCTGCGCGTCACTCGACGCGCCAGTCAGCCATGACGATCGGGTTGTCCTTAGCCCGGCTTCCGCTACTGGAGGCATGTAGCGCCGCAAGTCGTTGATCCATCGTGCAACCTCCGCCGAAGGTCGGGACTACAGGGCACCGGAGGCCCCGGAGCGGATTCGCGGGGGCGGTTGGTCGGGCAGCGTCAGCTTGAGCTGGTCGAGCAACAACTGCACGTCGGGCTCGGGCTCGGTGCGGCGGGCGAGCACCAACTCGCGGCCGTCGGTCGTCGGCAGGCTCACGTCGAGCATCATCAGGCCGGAGAGTTTCTCCAGCACCACGCGCGGCATCAGCCCTCCGGCCAGCGCGCGCAGTTGCTGACGCAAGGTGGTGCTCAGGCAATACGCCAGAAACGCCACAAACAGGTGCGCCTCGATCCGCTCCGGGTTCTGGTGATAAATCGGTCGCAGCCCGAGGTCGCCTTTGAGGGTGCGGAAGCTCTCCTCCACCGCCGTCAACTGCATGTAGTAACGCCAGAGCGTGTCGGGCTCGGTGTCGGCCAGATTGGTCCGCAACAGATACCGGCCTTCTCGGCGGCGGGCCGTGCGCAGTTGCCCGAGATCGAGCCTGCGCGTGAGCCGTCCGTCAGCGTCCACCTCGACCGTGACCAGCTTGGTCGCCGCGCGGCCGGCTTGTTCGCGGGCTTGCCCGAGTTTGATCAACACTTCGTCGCGCCTGGGCGTCTTGAGTGCGGACAACTCGCCGAGGCGTTTCCAGTATTTTTTGAGCGCGCGGCGGCGCATCGAGCGTTCTTTGTGCACGCGGGCGGGGCTCTCGGTATAGACGTAGGTCTCGCCGTTTTCATCGAGGCTTTTGACCCGGAGCCGGCCGCGGACTTCGACCCAGGGGCGTTCGGTCAGGCGGGACTCGAGTTGGGTCAACCGGCCTTTGGGCGTGCCGACCAGGTAATGCACCGGGGGCGTGGCGGCGCGCATCCCGGCGAGGACTTCCTCGGTGGGGATGCCCCGGTCCATCACCCAGACGCGGCGGGCTTGACCGTGGCGTTTTTGCACCAGGGCGAGCATGGCGCGCAGGGTGGTCTTGTCGGCGGTGTTGCCCGGCAACATCTCGTAGGCCAGGGGCAGGCCTTCGGGCGTGACCACGAGGGCGACGATCACTTGCACGCAGTCGCCGCGGCGGTCGCGGCTGTGGCCGAAGCGGCGGGGATCGTCCGGCGAGTCGGGCATGTCGCACTCGAAGTAGGTGCTCGTCAGGTCGTAGAGCAGGACTTCGTAGTCGGCCTGGAAGAGGTTGGCCCAGCGTTCGCGCAGGTGGGCAAAGAGGGCGTCCTTGTGCTCGAGCAGGCGGTCGTGACCGCGGTAGAGCGTATCATCCTGGGCGATACGAGCGTCCACGCCGAGCAGATCGGGCAGCGCGGTGGTGTCGAACCAGTGGCGGTGCAGGCGCCACTCCGAGCCCGGCGAGATCAGCCGGTAGAGTGTCAGCACGCGCAGGACTTTTTCCCAGTCGGTGCCTTCGCGGCTGTGGCCGAGCCGGGGCGCGAAGAAGGCGTCGAGGCCCAGGAGTCGCCAGAGGTGGTCGCCCAGCCAGCACGCGCCCCATTGGCGGGGGCGGCGCAGGGCGAGGCGCTCGAGCCGCACTTGCAAGGCTTCGATTGGCGAGGTGGTCGCCGGCACCGCGCGGTCGGCGGGGAACAGCGCCATCTGGCTAGTCTCGCCCGTGCGTTCGTCGATCACCTCCAGGGTGCGTTGCCATGCCTCGCGTTGGCTGTCGTTGAGTTCCCCGAGGTAAAGCACGTGGCGGTGCGCGACCTTGCCGCCGCCGTAACGACGGCTCTCCACGATCGACCAGTTGCGGTTGACCTTGCCGTCTTTGCGACGCTCGCGGCACTTCAGGAACATGCACGCAGTTTACCTCATCCTCCCCCCCGCCGGATAGGGGGTAGGTCGGGACTACACGCACCTTGGAAAAATCAGACGCCACTGATCAGCGGGTTACGCGGCGCACACGTCCGAAAAAAACGGCTTTCAAGGTCGAGTAGCGGAAGTCGGG
>JAISAX010000348.1 GCA_031266495.1 Opitutaceae bacterium | reverse complement strand
GGGAGGGGGGGGGAGGTGAGGTGAGGATTCGGTGTTCATGAGTATGAAATGCGTTGTGTATCCAGAATGCCTTTCAGGTAGCCGATGGCGAAGAGCCGGCCGAGCGTGGCGTAACCGTGCGGCAAGTCCTCCTCACCGGCGAGCGAAGGCACGTGATCGACGCGGATGGGGACGCGCGGGTCCAGCTCCTCGCCGTAGAGGCGAACCATCGCCGGCATGTCGGTAGGGCCGTTGTCGTGAAAAGTTTCGGTGAATTTTTCCCGCGTGCCCTCGATGTCGCGAAAGTGAACGAACACGATTTTTTGCGCGAACCGGCGCGCAGTGGCCGCGATGTCCTCGCCCATCGCGAGGAAGTTGGCCTGGCAATACGTGATGCCGTGCGACGGCGAATCGCTCAGCGACATCGCCCACGCGAACGCCTCCGCCGACGTAAAGATCCGCCCCACCCCGCGCAGCGGCGACAGCGGCGGATCGTCGGGGTGCAACCCCATCTTCACGCCCGCTTCTTCGGCAACGGGCAACACGCGTGTGATGAAGTACTCGTAATTCTCGCGTAGTTTTTCTTCGGTTACACGCTGACTTTCGGGAACGGGAACCGGATCGAGGCAGGCGGCGTCGAAGCGGTTGGTAATCGCGCCGCCGCGTATGACGACGCAGGTGTCGGTGCGGCACCAGCCGATGGTCGCCATGAAGTTGTAGCAGAGCAGACCGATGCCGAGTTCGCCCATGTTGCGCAGCATCCGCTGGTAGCGGGCGATGTCCTCGTCGCGCCCCGGCAGGCCGAGCTTGATGCGCTGCATGTCGAACTCGTCGCCCTCCAGTCCTGCGAGGGTCAAGCCGGCCTCGGCAAAACGGTCGCGAATCGTGCGCAGCGCGTCGAGGTTGTCGGGCGCGGGCAGGCCGGTGAGTTCGGGCGCGCCCTTGCAGATCGCGTGCGTCACGCCGACTTGGCGGGCGAATTGCCAAGAACGGTCGGGCGTGGCGGGAAGGAAATCGGCAAGAATCATCGGGGGGGGGAATGAAATAGGATACACGATTCCGGATACGGAAGGTTTGGAATTTTTAACTCTTAATTCTTAATTCTTGATTTTCTCCGATCAGCAGCCGGTTGCACTGCTCCGCGCAGGCGAGCAGATGGCGCGAGGCGACCTTGCGCGGAGCGGGTTCGAGATCTTGCGGGAAACCGATCACTGTCATTGCCGCGACAATACAGCCCGCGCGATTGCGCAGCGGAGCGGACAGGGCGGCGTGATCGGCGCGATAATGACCGAGATCGGAACAACGTCCGTAACGCGCCAGTTCCCGGAGTCGCGCGCCGATGTCGGACGGCTTCTGGTTTTGCCAGCAGGCGGCAGGCGCATCGGCGATGATCGCCTCGCGTTCCGCCGCGGACAGCGTGCTCATCAGCACGGTGCCGGAGGAGCCGAGCACGAGATGAAACGCCGCGCCGACCTTCACGCTCACGGACGTGGCCCGCGGCGATTCGACCCGAAAAAGGGTGATGGCGTGGTTGCCCTGGCAGACGGAGATCTTGGCAGTGAGTCCGGTCTCGCGCGCCAGTTGACGGAGCGGTTCGCGGACGGTTTCGATCAACAGTTCGTGACGCGACAGCGGCTGGAGCAGCGGCAGCAACCCGAACGAAATCTCGTGTTGTCCGGCGGCGGAGGCGCGCACCCAGTCTTCGGCGAGAAACGTTTGCAGGATCCGGTATGTGCTGGAGTGCGGCAACCCGAGTGTCTGCGCCAGCGCCTTGGTCGTGGTCGCGTCGCCCTTCCCCTCCGCCACCGCGCGCAACACGGCAATGGCTCTTTTCAGAATGGGAACAGTGTGGGCGGACATGGCGGCGGGCCGGGTGGTTGGTGCTCGGGTTGGTTGAACGGGTTTGTTGAACGGGTTTGTTGAACGGAATAATCCTTGCGACGGAAAGCCGGATGGCTCAAGTCGCCTATTGGATTTTGTTTTTCAATACAGAAAACGACAACGAACGCACCTCACGCCGGAGGAGGCACGGGCATCTTGTTGCACAGTGGACGGCGCGAGGCGCCTGCCATGCAGGCGACGTGGACAAAGGCGACGTGGACAATTTCCCGTCGCATTTTTCCCGACGCCGGTTTGAGATCGGGCGTCATATGTTCATTCGCACCGGCTGTCACGCATCCCTGCTCCCGTCGCCCTCCCGGCCTTGTCCGGCACGCGCCTTCCGTCCGGATCCGTCCGTGTGACACGCCGCCCATGCGCGCCCTGCGTCAGCTCCTCCCCTGCCTTCGCGGCCACTGGCTTCCCATCCTCGTCGCGCCTCTGCTCATGACGGGGGAAGTCGTGCTCGATCTTTTGCAGCCGCGTTTCGTGCAGCACATCATCGACCGCGGCATCGGCCAGTCCGACCTGGCGACGGTCACTCACACGGCGTTTCTCATGCTGGCCGCCGCCATCGGCGGACTGGTGTGCGGCGGCGGTTGCGGTTTTTTCGCCGTGCGCGCGGGCCTCGGTTTTGGCGCCAGCCTGCGCCGGTCGGTGTTTCACAAGGTCCAGTCCCTCTCCTTCGCCGATCTCGACCGGCTCGAAACGGGCCCGCTCATCACGCGCCTGACCAGCGACGTGAACCAGGTGCAGGACATGGCCGTCATGCTCCTGCGCGGCATGGTGCGCACACCGCTCCTGCTCGTCGGGAGCATCGTCATGGCGGTGCTCACGAGCCCGCGGCTGAGTCTGCTGTTTCTTGTCATCATGCCCCTCCTAGCGGCGGCGCTCGTCATCATCTCCCGCAAGACGTTTCCGCTCTACCGCCAGGTGCAGCAGGGGCTCGACGACGTGAACACCGTCCTCCAGGAAAACCTCGCAGGCAGCCGCGTCGTCCGGGCCTTTGCGCGCGCCGGCCACGAGTCGGAACGCTTCGCCCGGGTCAACCACGCGCTGGTGCGCCGCACGGTCGAGGCCATCCGCACCGGCGCCCGGCTCCAGCCCTTCATGATGCTCACGCTCAACGCCGGCATCGTGGCCGTGCTCTGGGCCGGCGGCCACCGCGTCCGGACCGGCGACCTGCAGGTGGGCGAGATCGTGGCCTTCATCAACTACCTCATGCACGCGCTCATGTCGCTGGCGTTTTTCAGCTTCATGGTCGTCCAGATGTCCCGTGCGCACGCGTCGGTCCGGCGAATCGCCGAAATCCTCGAAACCCGGCCGCGCCTGACGCCCCCCTCCCCCTCCCCCTCGCCGTCGCGCGCGCTCCCTCCTCGCGTCGAGGGGCGCGTCGCCTTCGAAAACGTGAGCTTCAGCTACGCCGGCGACGGAGGGAATCCGGTCCTGAAAAACATCAGCTTCACCGCCGGTCCCGGCCAGACGGTCGCCATTCTCGGCGCCACCGGCTCGGGCAAGTCCACCCTCGCGCACCTCATCCCGCGGTTTTACGACGCGACCGAAGGCCGCGTCACGCTCGACGGCGTGGACGTGCGCGACATCCCCGAGACCGACCTCCGCCGCCACGTCGGCATCGCCCTGCAGGAGCCGGTCCTCTTCGGCTCCACCATCGGGGAAAACATCGCCTTCGCCCGGCCCGGCGCCCCGCCCGAACTCGTCGCCGCCGCCGCCCGTATCGCGCAGGCCGATACCTTCATTTCCCACATGCCGGAAGGCTGCGCCACCGCCGTCGGCCAGCGTGGCGTCACCCTTTCCGGCGGACAAAAACAGCGCCTCGGCCTCGCCCGCGCCCTCCTGCCCCGCCCCGCCGTGCTCATCCTCGACGACAGCACCAGCGCCGTTGACCTGCGCACGGAGTCGCTCATCCGCGACGCCCTCGCCGCGCAGGACGTTTGCCAGACGCGCATCATCATCGCCCAGCGCATCAGCACGGTCGTCGACGCCGACCGGATCCTCGTGCTCGACGAAGGCCGGCTCGTCGCCGCGGGCACGCACGCCACCCTGCTCGAAACCAGCCCCGTTTACCGGGAGATTTACCAGTCGCAGATCGAGAAAGGAGCCGCGCCGCATGAAGGCGACTGACCCGCAACGCCAGCCCCGGCCCTCCGCCGAGGACCGGATGCCGCCCATGCCGGGACGGCGCGGCGGTCCCGGAGCCGGTTTCCAGGCGCCCGTCGAACGCGCCAGAAACGCGACCGGCGCCGTCCTGCGCCTCTGGGGTTACCTCCGCCACGAACGGCTCGCCCTGTTCCTCACCGGCCTGCTGGTCGTCGGCTCCGTGGCGTTCGACCTCGCCGGCCCCCTCCTGCTCGGCCGCGCCATCGACCGCCACATCGTCCCCCGCGAACTCGACGGCTTCGCCCGCACCCTCGGCCTCATGCTGCTGGTCTATGCGCTCTCCGCCGCCTTCGGTTTCCTCCAGACCCGCATCATGGCGGGAGCCTCGCAACGCACCCTGCGCGCCCTGCGCGCCGACCTCTTCGACCGGCTGCAACGCCTGCCGCTGCGCTTCTTCGACCGCCGCGCCCACGGCGAACTGATGGCCCGCGTCACCAACGACGTGGAAAGCATCAACCAGGTGCTCGGCAACAGCGCGACGCAGCTCGTCTCGGGCGCGCTCGGCACGGTCGGCGTCGCCGTGGCCATGATTCTGATCAACCCCTGGCTGGCCCTGGCGAGCGTGTTTTTCATCTCGCTGTTCACCGTGACCGCCAACCGCTGGCTGGGCGCGCGCATCCGCGCCCGCTACCGCGTGCAGCAGGCCGCCCTCGGCCGCCTCTACGGTTTCATCGAGGAAAGCGTCGGCGGCCGCAAACTCGTCAAGGCCTGCGGACAGGAAGCCGCCATCGTCGCCCGCTTCGACGACATCAACCAGGCCAGCCTCCGCGCCGGCGTGCAGGCGCAGACCTTCAGCGGCGTGACCGGCCCGCTGATGAACATGGGCAACAACCTCGGCCTCGCGATCGTCGCCGTGCTGGGCGGCTTCATGGCCATCCGCGGCCTGGCGACCATCGGCGCCATCGCCACCTTCATCAACTACACGCGCCAGTTCGGCCGCCCCCTCAACGAAATCGCCAACCTCTACAACCAGATCCAGTCCGCCATGGCCGGGGCCGAGCGCGTTTTCGAGATCATCGACGAGCCCCCCGAGGAGGACACCCCCGGCGCGCAACCGCTCGGCCCGGTCCGCGGCGACATCGTTTTCGAGGACGTGCACTTCTCCTACGTCGAGGGCGTCCCCGTCCTCAAGGCCCTCAACCTCCACGCCCGCCCCGGCCAGACCATCGCGCTGATCGGCCCCACCGGAGCCGGGAAAACGACGATCATCAACCTGCTCACCCGCTTTTACGAAATCGACCGCGGCCGCGTCCTCATCGACGGACGGGACCTGCGCGGCATCGCCAAGGACGACCTCCGCCGCCACCTCGGTATCGTATTGCAGGATACATTTCTCTTTTCCGGCACGGTCCGCGACAACATCCGCTACGGCCGGCCCGGCGCGACCGACGCCGGGGTCGAGGAGGCGGCGCGCCTCGCCAACGCCGATCCCTGGATCCGCCGCCTGCCGCAAGGCTACGACACCTTCTTGCCGAACGGCGGGGGCGGCAGCCTCAGCCACGGCCAGCGGCAGATGCTCTCCATTGCCCGGGCCATCCTCGCCGATCCGGCGATCCTGATTCTCGACGAGGCGACCAGCAGCGTGGACACGCGCACCGAGCAACACATCCAGGAGGCGATGGCGCGGCTGATGCGCAACCGGACGAGTTTCGTCATCGCGCACCGCCTGAGCACCATTCGCAACGCCGACCAGATCCTCGTGATCAACCACGGCGAAATCCGGGAACGCGGCACCCACGCCGAGCTGCTCGCGCAGCGGGGCTTTTACTGGCGGCTCTCCGGCTGCCCGGAGTCGGCGGAGGCCCCCGGGCATGGCTGAGTGCGGGACCGGCAAACGATCCAGCGGCTCCGCTTCACGGAGCATTTTTATCGACAATCCAATCCTCCCCAATTGGCCCGCTCCGGCGGGCCGCTGACGACCTTCGACCTTCTGACTTTTGACCTTCGACTGATCACTGGCGCACCCGCGCAAGACTTCGGACTCGAAGCCCTCCGGGACTTTTTTCCAGACTGGGGCGCATGAAATCCTATCGCAAAGAACTCTGGTTCGACGTCACGCGCCGCCGTGAATTCATCAACATCACGCCCGAAGTCGAGGCGTGCCTTCGCGAGAGCGGCATCCGCGAGGGACTTGTAGTGGTCAACGCGATGCACATCAGCGCCTCCGTGTTTATCAACGACGACGAATCCGGCCTGCATGCCGACTTCGAGCGCTGGCTGGAAAAGCTCGCGCCCGAAAAACCGCATTCCCAATACGACCACAACCGCACCGGCGAGGACAACGCTGACGCCCACCTCAAGCGCACGATCATGGGCCGCGAGGTCGTGGTCGCCGTGACGGCCGGGCGCCTCGACTTCGGCCCGTGGGAGCAGATTTTTTACGGCGAATTCGACGGCCTCCGCCGCAAGCGCGTCCTGGTCAAAATCATCGGCGGGTAAAGAGCCGTCCCGCCGAACGCCGCGTCCCCGCCGCATTTGTCATCGTCTTTGGCCTGACCATCGTCTCCCGCGCCGCCAATCCATGACCGTCACTCCGACGGAGTGATTTTCAGGGTGATGGCCGCCTCCGCCGCCGGGGCGTCGAGGTCGATGCCGAGGCGGCGGACCTTGCCGAATCGCGCCTCGTCCTCGAGCACCCGGTCGGTGACGGTGAAGGACAGGCCGCCCGATGTGGTGATCTCGACCCGCAGGGATTCGCCCTCGTGAGAGACAATCCAGACTCCGGGGCTTCCCTCGCGGGCCTGGCCATAGGTGGCGAGCGCCGTGCCGAAGGCCCGGGGCGAGGTGAAAGACACCCGGTCCGTTACGGTCAACACACCGCGACCCGCCCGCTCGTAGTCGAAGCGGCGGGTGAGTTCTTTTAGCGCCGGGACGTCATAGCCTCGTGCGAGGTCGAGCGTGACGGTGTCGGCGGCGTCGGTGAATGCCTGCTCCTTGATGGCGGCCGCGTGTTGCGGCCCGGGTTTCTGGAGCTGGCCCGCCACCAGAGGCACGGAGTGGCCGAGGGAGTTGATGGCGGCGTGGACATAGCGGTCGGGTCCGAAGGTCCGCGCCGTATAAACGGTGACGCCCGGATCGACGAGCACGGACTTGCCGTTGCTAACCGCGACGAAGGTGCCGAGATCGGTGTGGCTGTGGCTCACGCCGTTGTTGCCGCCCTTGAAGGAGACGGCGAGGACGGGGCGATTGTCCGCCGCCGGACGGCCGACGTAAATCTGGCTTTGCCCGAACCAGTCGCGCAGGCGGTGGCCGCGAATGACGGCGGCGTCGCGGGCGGCGAGCGGGGGAGAGGAGGAGTCGAAGGCGAGGTTGATGCCGTAAAAATAGAGGAAAGCGCTGTACATGGGGTCGGGCGTCATGACGCGGGGGGCGCCGTCGTCCAGCCCGTAGCGACGGTCGATGATGTGGAAGAGCCATTCGCTCCGGGATTCGAGGAACATGGCGTCTCCATAAGCAGGATACACGCCCGACGCGATTTCGAAGCGACGGGGAAACTGCGCGACGAGACGGATGTTGTCGCGGTCGTAAAAGTTGATCTCCCCGCCGGTGGCCGCGAGCACGGTCTCGGCCAGCAGGACGTAATGGCCGAAGCCATACTTCCAGTAGCCCATGCCCTCGGGCGAGTAGCCGTCGGCGGGAAAGCCCCCGATGTAGAACCGGGTGCCGGTCTCGGCGGCGGCCACGATCGCGGCACGATCCTCCCGCGATTCGAGAAAGGCGAGCGCGGAGGCGACGACGCCGCCGTGGACGACGGAGTTCCAGTTGTTGGGGTCGATGGCCCACCACTCGGGCTTTTTCTCGCCGCGCAGGACGGCGAGGTAGTGCGAGAGGACGCGTTCGCGCACGAGGTCGCGGACGAGGCGGCGCGTTTCCGGGGCGAGGCGGCCACCGAGCAGGGTGTCGGCGGTGACCAGGTTCCAGGCGGTCATGGCCGTGCCGAGATCGTTGCGCCCGAAGGTGAACCGGACATGGCCCGAGAGTATCCAGGATGGCTCGGAACAGATCGCGTTGATTTCCTTTTCGATGGGGGGAAGGAAGCGGCCCCGGTTTTCCATGCCCTCGGCAAGGACGAGGGTGACGAGACGGAAGCGGCGACGGTCGGTCACCTTGTCGATTTTGCGATCTCCGCTTTGCACCGAGGCGTCATAGGCTTGCCGGGTGATTTCGGGGGTGGGTTCGTTCGCGAAGCGCGCGGCGCGGGCGAGGGTTTTTTCGCGGAAATCGGCGTCGGCCCCGAGGGCGTTCCAGACGGCGCGGTCGTCGAGCAAAGGGCCGAGGCCGCGAGGCTCGACAGGCAGGAGCGCCGCGATTTCCCGCACGCGGGCCGGCTCGGGCACGAGCGCGTTGGCGGCGGGTTTCGCGGCGGGAGCGGCGGAGGCATCGACCGGGGTGAGAGAAAAGTTGTCGAAGTCGGCGAGCACGGCGCGCCGGTTATAGCCGTGCACGGCCACGGTGAGCCAAGCGGCGCCGGCGGGGGTGGTCAGGACGGATTCGTAACGGGTCCAGTCGGCGGGAGCGGGCTTGAGCAGCACGGTGACTCCGCCGTCCGGTGGTTTGATCGTCCGGCGGTTTTCATCGTAAAATTGTATCCAGACTCCGATGCCGCTTTGCTCGACGACGCGCGCCCAGAATTCGAGACGATAAGCGTTATCCCCGGAGACGGGCAGGCGGGCGCTTTGCAACCAGGAGCCGGGCGTGTCGCCCCGCTGGGTGACGCGCAGGCCGGCGGCGCCGGTGCGGGCGGCGTCGGGCGTGATGCGGCTGAGGCCGTGGGTGCGGTCGTTTTCATCCTGAACCCAGGATTGAAGGCCGTCCTCGAAACCGGCATTGGGGAACGGGACCGGTTCGGAAGCGGCAAGCCGGGCGCAGGCAAGGAGAGTGCAGAGAGCGCAGAGGGCGGAGATGCGGAGTCGGGCGATCATGGGAGAGGGTGTCGTGGACGGGCGGAGTCTTGTCATTTTTTCGAGTTTTGTTCCTCAATGTGTTTTTGCTGCGCGGCGGATACGGCGGGCCAGAGTCTGGCGCCGTCGAGCGAGTGGGCGCTGCCGATGGCGTGAATCATTTCCCCGGGCGCGGTGAGCTGGTTGTAGGCGGCGTAAACGGTGGTGGGCGGACAGGTGGAATCGACGAAGCCGACCCAGAAATAACCGCGGGCCTTGATGCGGGGGGCAAAGTTGACCATGTCGAAATAGCGCGCGGCCTGGAGCACGGCGGGGTCGGGCACGCCGTTGTGGACGGGGACGAGTCTGGGCCAGCCGGCGACGCGTCCGGCGACCATGCCGCCGTGGTCGCACATGGCGGTGACCATCGCCGTGTAGAAGGTGACGCGGGGATCGAGCGCGGCTCCGGCCATCGCCTGCGCGCCGCCCTGGCTGCCGCCCTCGATCATGAGCGTCCTGCCGTCCCACTCGGGCTGCGAGGCGAGGAAATCGAGCGCGCGCTGAACGCGCAGAAACATGCCGAGAAAGTAACAGGTGTCGCGTGATTCGCGGCCCTCGTGGCGGTAGTTTTTGAGCGCGCCGCGTTCGAGGTCGACGTAGAATTCGCGGGGTTTTCCGTTGGGGATGCCGTGGGCGTTGATGGCGAGGGAAATCACGCCGCGGCCCGCCCAGCGCGCGGACGCGAGGAGGTCGGCGCCGCGCACGCCGGCGCCATCGACGCAAAGGCGGGCGGGGTGGCCGCCGGGTTTCGCGCCGATCGGGCGTGAGTAGTAACCGGATACGGGCGCGCCGGCGCAGTCGGCCTGAAGATCGAAGACTTCGATGCCGGGACGATCGGCCGGGGCGGGCACGGGAGTGAGGCGGGGATTGACCGGGATGGCGGCAAGGCGTTTTTTTTGCGCATCCCAGAAGGCGTCGAAGTCGTCGGGAGGGGGCATGCCGGGTTTTATCGCGAGCGGGTCGATGGCGGCTCCGGCAACGGCGGTGTGGTTTTTGCCAGGGGTCTTGAAGGTGACGGCGCACCGGAGGAATCCGGGTTCGTCGAGAGTGCCTGTGACGGTGGCGCGTCCGTCCCGAATCGCGACCGTGCCTTTTTTGACCGGAGGCACGCCGTCCCTGGAGATGAGCCACTCCACTTCCCCGGCTGCGGCGGGATTTTGCCGATGCCGGAGGGTGATCCGGAAGGTGACGGTTTCGCCTTGCCGGTAAATGGCGTCGGGACGGTCGGCCTCAATGCCGAGAACGTAATCGGCAGGCGTCTTGCCGTCCCATGAGGTAGTGGCAGGCGCATACGCGGCGGCGACAGCAGGCACGGAGGTCAGCATGATCAATGCGGGAAGGATGTATTTTTTCAGGACTACAGTCATGGTTGGCGAGTGGGTTCGGGTGGCGGAAAACGGGGAGGACGACGGAGGATGACAGGAATCCTCAAAAGCC
>JAISAX010000346.1 GCA_031266495.1 Opitutaceae bacterium | reverse complement strand
CCCCCCCCACCCCCCCCCCACCCCCCCCGGCGCCCCCACCCCACGCCACCCCCGCCCCCCGCCCGCGGGGGCGCCAGTGAACCGCTAATCTGCGCTGATTGACGCTAATCCCGATCCCGGATTCATGACAGCATCCAGACTGGTTTGATGGGATCGGGATTAGCGTAGATTAGCGAAGATTAGCGGTCCCCTCCCCTCCCCCCTTCTGTCTCTCCCTCTGCTGACATCACTTCCAGTTGCACCCGTTTTCCGGGAATGTAACGCAAAGTTGTGCCAGGGCAGGCGCAGAAGTGGCATGGGCATCCTGCCCATGAACGTTGCCTCTCCGCTTCGTCCCGACCTTGCTTTGAACCGGCTCCCTGCAGCATTCCGGATTTTTACACAAAGGACGCGAAGAGCGCGAAGGACCTGACAAGCAGTTCTTCGTGACCTTCGCGTCCTTTGTGTAAAATCGGAATGCCTTGAGGTGTGGGTATCAGGTCCCGGCGAAGGGATTGGCCGGCGAATCCTCCAGCGTCCGTGTGCGGAAATTCCGGATACGGTGGAATGTCAGAAAATTCGCGTCGTGCTCGTTGGGCGCGCCGCCGTGGCGGTCGTCCCAGGCGGTGCGGCTGGCGACCACGAGGTCGTCGCCGTCGAAAAGCCAGTCCACATACTGAAACGCATGGCGCTTCGAATCGGGATGCCAGAGCGGCACGTGGCGCAGTTCCCAAGCGCACAGATCGGCGGAGCGCAGCAGGGCGAGCGTGTTGCGGATAGCCGCGTGGTTGTCCTTGTCGCGGGCATGGCGCGGCGGCACGGCGTTGGCGAGCGTCCAGTAAACCGGCGCGCCCTCCGGCGAGCGCGGATCGCGGCGAAGGGTGAACTTGGTGGGACCACCGGGCAGGTCGATGAAACCCGCCCCCGTACCGTTCGCCGCATCCGTGGGGGAAAACTCCAGCGTGTGTCCGTCGTCGGCGAGCGTGACGAGGGCCGCCTTGCCGCCGGGCGCGTAGTCCACGCGCAGGATGTCGGCGATGCGACCGTCGGGGAGGGCCACGGCATTGCCTTCGAGCCAGCCGCCGAAGCGTCCGCCGAGCCAGTCAGGGGATTGTCGATACATTGCCGAAAAATTCCAGCTATCGCGCCGCAGCAGGTCGGCGCCGAGGGGGGCGGACATGAGCACCGGGTTGTAGCGCCGGCCCCAGTGCGTGCCTGCGGTGGCGTCCTCGATCGCCCGCCAGATACGTCCGCGGTGGACGAGCATCGGCATGGGGGCGGTGTGATACTGGCCGTACGGAGTGAGCAGGCCGGTGGCGGTGTCGCGAGGCTCCGTCCAGGTGTGGCCGCCGTCGTCGCTGCGGCGGATGACGAGCAGGCCGTGGTGGTGTGTGGGGCCGAGCAGGTAGAGGGCGGCGCCGCGGCCGTCGCCGTTGTCGTGGACGAAGAGATTGCTCCAGAAGGCGGGTTCGATGCGGGCGGCCTGCCGCCACGTCTCGCCGCAATCCTCGCTGCGAAATACGAGCGTCGTGGCGCTGCGGTGTTCGTCGGTGCGGGGTCCGAACAGATCGTGGGAGGCCACGAGAGCGCCGTCGGGCAGGATTGCGATGGAGGGCGAGCCGACGTACTGGCCGATGTCGGGCCGGATGTGGCTGATGATGCGGCCCGGAGGAGCGGCGACTTTTTCTGTCGAACCGTCGCCGAGCGGGACGCACAGCCCTGCCACAGAGGTATGCGCGTGAGCAGGGGCGGGGGCGCGCTGACGGGCGTCCGCCACCGCTCCGTTGTTCGAAAGACCGATGGTGTTTTGCGTTGCAGGCATGACGGGAGGTCCGGCAATCATCATTTCCCATGCGAACCCTGAAAGCCCTGAGCCGTGCACATGGCGGTAAATACACTGTCCAATCCGGTATCAATCCGGGCGAGACACGCGATTACTGGCTCATCATGGAGACGTTCCATGCCCCGGCGGCCGGCGGCATCACGCGCGGCGCGCAGATTCACCGGAGCTGGGTGATGCAGCAGCAACTGGCGGAGGGCGGGTGGCGCACGCTGGCCGGGTATTCGCTCGTCTATGTGACGGAGGGCGGCGGACGGTTTCGTGACGAGCGTCACAAGGCGGACCTGCCGGTGTCGGCGGGCGATGTGATTTGTCTGTTTCCGGGCATCGCGCACGCCTACGGACCGCCGCCGGGCGAACGGTGGAACGAGATCAACCTGGAGTTCTCCGGTCCCGTTTTCGACGCGTGGATGGGAGTCGGCCTGCTCGATCCGGAGCAACCGGTGCGCTCGCTCGGGGCTGCGCAGGTGTGGCTGCGGCGGTTTTACGACGTGGTGCTGCCGCTGGCAAAGCGCGGCACCGGGCAGACGTTGCGCGACGCGGGGCGTCTGGTGGCGCTGATTGCGGAGATGTGCGCCACCTGGCAAACGCCGCGCCAGGACGGCGACGTGGAATGGGCCGGACGGGCGCGCGCCCGCCTGCTGGCGATGCCGCCGGAGGAGACGCTCGATCTGGTGAAGGAGGCGCGCAGCTTCGGCATCGGCGAGCAGGCGTATCGGAAAAAATTCAGGCGTCTGTGCGGCATCACTCCGACGCTGTTTCGCTCGCGGCATCTGGTGGAGCTGGCCTGCCACCGGCTGATCTCGGGACACGAATCCGTCAAGACCATCGGCCTGACCTCGGGCTTCGGCAGCGAGTTTTATTTTTCGCGCCGCTTCAAGCAGATCACCGGCATGTCGCCCGGCGAATACCGGCGACGGGCGCTGGGATGAAGGGGGGGGAGGGAAGCGGAACGCAAACGCATTTGACGTTATAACAAACGTGATCACGTTTTGATCACGTTTTATCGTCTATGAACGTCACGCTCAAACTGAGAAAAATCGGCAACTCCTTCGGTGTGATTCTGCCCAAGGAGGCGTTGGTTTATTTTAATATCAAAGACGGCGACACCCTGTCGCTCACCGACGGCGTTGACGGCAGCGGACGCCTCGCGACGTCGAACCGGGAAATGAACCGCCAGATGGCCATCGTGGATGATGTCATGCGCCGCTATCGGCACACACTCAAGGAACTCGCCAAATGAACGCAGCAACACCCGTTTGGGTGCTGCGCGCGGTCGTTCTTGCGCTGCACGAAAAATCACTGGCCGTCGATGGCGGCATCGCGGGCATTCGTGATGAAGGCATGCTCGACTCGGCTCTTTCGCGTCCGGAAAACCTCTTCGCTTACGACAATCCCACGCTCTTTGAAATGGCTGCGGCTTACGCTTACGGCATCGCGAAAACCCATCCGTTTCTCGACGGCAACAAGCGCGCCGCATTCATCACCGCGATTGTATTTCTTGAGGCGAATGGCCACGCCTTCACCGCCACCGAAGCCGATGCCGCCCTGCGTACGCTGGCGCTCGCCGCCGGCGAAATGACCGAACACGCCTACGCCCTCTGGCTCGAAGCCAACTCCCGCCGCGCATCTCCTCGACGCAAATAACGCCCCCGTTTCGCGGGGAATGTTCTTCAACGGGAAACTTGACCGGATGATCTCGCGCCTTACCTTTCGGGCAATGGTAAGGACTCAGATAACAAGTAAGGGACAAACGACAGTGCCGGGCTTTATTCGCAAACAATGGAAAACCCGCGCGGTCATATGGGAGTCGTGTCCCGACGGTTCCGCCCGGGTGCGCCCGTTGCCGGACGTCATGTCCCTTTACGGAGCCGCATCTTCCCCTCTCCCTCGCGATCCGGACGAAAAGGAAAAGGGGCGGGAGGCGTGGGGGAAATGAAGACGTGGCAGTTGGACACAAACGTGATCTTGCGGTTTCTGCGCAACGACGATGCCACGCAGTCTCCACAGGCCAAGGCCCTGTTTGCCAGGGCCAAGGCGGGCAGGCTGGGTTTGCGACTTTCGGTCCTGACCGTGGCGGAGGTCTTTTATGCCTTGCGCGCGTCTTACAAACTGTCTCGTCCGACTGCGGCGGGACTGCTGCTCGAGTTCGTGCAAACCGGTGTGACGGACACCGAGGCTTGCGACGTGGTGACTGACGCCCTGCGGCGGGTCGTGTCCGCCAATGTTGATTTCGGTGATGCCATGCTGGCCGCCAGTGCTGTGCATGATGCGGAAGGCGTGGCCAGTTTCGACGGTGATTTCGACCGTTTCCCTGACGTGACGCTCT
>JAISAX010000265.1 GCA_031266495.1 Opitutaceae bacterium | reverse complement strand
AGATGAAAACGAACAGAACCAGAACCGCCGTCGCCCTCCTCGGCATCCTCGCATGTCTCGCGCCAGGCGCGCCGAACGCTCTCCGCGCCGCGCCGCCACCGGGCTGGCAAGTCAAGACCGTGCTTGTTGGCTTCACGAACAACACGGTGCTCCCGACCTGCAAGGCCATGGCGGACAACTCCGTGAAACTCGCCGCCGCCACCGCCGCGCTCAAGGACGGCGTCATCGATGAAAAGATCGCCGCCGCCGCCGCGCTCTGGAAAACCACCCGCGCCGCCTGGGAGCAGGGCGAATGTTTCCTCTTCGGCCCCGCCTCCTTCAACAACCTCGATCCCCTGCTCGACTCTTGGCCTCTCGACCAGGGGCGCATCGACCGGATGATCAAGGTGGCCGATGACGACATCGACGCCGGTTTCGTCCGCGAAAACCTCGGCTCCGGCGTTCGCGGTTTCCACGCCGTCGAGTATCTGCTTTTCAAGGACGGCCGTGCCCGCCACGCCTCCGAACTCTCCAAAACCGAAACGGCCTACCTTGCCGCCATCACCGACACCCTCCGCGACGACTGCATCGCACTCGAAGCCTGGTGGGCCGGCGTTGACAAGATCGGCGAGGCCAAGGCAAAAATCCTCGAAAACGCCGAAATCGAACCCGGCACCGTGTATGCCAGCGAGTTCGTCAACGCCGGACGTCCCGGCAGCCGCTATGCCACGCAGAACGACGCCCTCGTCGAACTCGTCCAGGGCTGCATCGACATCGTCACCGAAGCCGGTTCCGAGAAGATCGGCGGCCCCGTCGCATCCGGCGATCCGCTCCAGGTCGAATCCTGGTTCAGTTGGGATTCGCTTGCTGATATCGTGAACAACCTCAAGGGCGTCGAAAACGCTTACCTTGGCGGCGTCGAAGGCAAGCGCGGCAAGGGCGGCCTCACGCTCGTCGTCGCCGCGCTCGACAAAAAACTCGACCGGCAAATCCGCGACCAGCTCCGGACCGCCATCGAGAAGGTCAACGCCATCCCCGCCCCGTTGCGCAACAACCTGAAGGATCCCGCCACCCGGCCCGCTATCGACGCCTGCAACGAGCTCGCCAAATCGCTCGAAGCCGTTCTCGAAAAGATCGGCTGAGTTCGGTCCCCTGAAGATTCCGGATCTTACACAAAGATCGCGAAGAACGCGAAGGATGCGAAGAATGCGAACAGGCAATTCCTTGTGATCTTTGCGTCCTTTGTGTAAAAACCGGAAAGTTTTGAGGAACGGGTAATGCGAATCCCCCCCTGCGTCCAAGTCCGGGAGACAAGCCCTGCAGTTAAAATGCGAATACACAGGACACGACCGCGTCCAGCCGTCACCCTCATCCGCATATTCGTCCTCCTTTTCAGCCTCCAGCATTCAGTCTGCGGTCTTTCTGCCGCCGCCGCCGCCGCTCCGGGTGGCGACAGAGCCGAACTCCGCGACGAATACTACGCCGGCGGCCGCAACGGCACCGTGTTCAACGCCACCAGTCGCGCCTTCGAACAGCCAGCCCCGGCAGTCGAGGACCAGGCTGCCTTTCTCCGTGGCGAAGCCATTTTTGAAGGCACCTTCGTCACCACCCCCGACGTCCCCTTCGGCGGCCTCGGCCCCGTTTATATCAGAACCTCCTGCATCGCCTGCCACCCCGGTTACGGACGCGGACGGCGCGCCAAAAACTTCAGAAAGGAGAGCTTCGGCAACGGCTATTTCGCCATCGTTCACCATCCCGACGGGCGCCTCGTCAAGGGCTTCACCCCCATGCTCCAGATCCATGCGGTGCCGCCTTACGTGCCTCCCGTTGACAACGTCATCGTCCACTGGCGCCCCTTCGTGGACAAGCACGGCAACCGCTATCCCGACGGCACGCCCTACAACGCCGACAAACCCGCCGAAGGCACGCTCAACTATCCCGAGGCGGAGCTCGTCAACTGCCGCCTTCCGCTCCCGCCCGATTACAAGGTCTCGCTCGAAGCCACCATCGGCATCTACGGCACCGGCCTCCTCGACGCCATCCGCGACGAGGACATCATCGCCGAGTACGAACGCCAGCAAGCCATGCCCGGCCCGATCAAAGGCCGCCACGGCGCCTGGATCCACGAGGAACACGAAGGCCGCAAACGCCTCGGCAGATTCACCTGGCACAACCTCCGCGCCACCCTGCAAAACGGCCCCGGCCTCAACGGCCTTTACAGCATCGGCAACATCGCCCGCGAAGACCGTCCCAACCCCTACTGGACGCCTGAATGGGTGGCGCTCCAGAAACAACTCGGCATCGACACGGCCGAACTCGAAAAACCGCAAAAACCCGAACTCACGCAACAAGACCTCGCCGATTTCATGATCTGGCACCGCGGCCTCGCCGTGCCCGCCGCCCGCAACCTCGACGACCCGCAAGTGAAGCGCGGCAAAAAACTCTTCTACGCGGCCAACTGCGTGCAATGCCACAAGCCCACCTGGACCACCGGCGAGTACGCGCCCCTGCCCGGTTATTCGCATCAGAAAATCCGGCCCTGGACCGATCTCCTCATGCACGACATGGGCGACGAGAACATCGGACGTTACCGTATTTACCGCACCCCGCCGCTCTGGGGCCGCGGCCTGATGAAAATCACGGCCAACCACACCGACATGTTCCACGACCTGCGCGCGCGCGACTTCGAGGAGGCGATCCTCTGGCATTTCGGCGAAGGCGAGCCGTCGCGCGAATACTTCCGCAACCTGAGCCGCGAAGAGCGCGAGGCGCTCATCGCCTTCGTCAAGGCGCTCTGACCCGCGTATCCATGAGTACCGGACACCTCCCCGCCATTCCGGGTGGCACGGGCATCTTGCCCGTGGACGGCGCGCAGCGCCGCCGGTTCGCATACAGCCTGCACGCAGAGGCAACGCTCACTATTGTGCGAAACGCCGCTCCCCCAAAAACGTTCCTCGGCATCCTTGTGGCGCTGGCGTTCTTCCCGCTCGTCGGCTGCCACCGCGCGCCCACTCCGCCGCCCCCGCCCCTGCCGCCACCG
>JAISAX010000226.1 GCA_031266495.1 Opitutaceae bacterium | reverse complement strand
CGATCCGGTCGTAACAGGACAATACCCCCGCCAGACAATCTTGATAACGCTCCGTCAGCATCGCGCACATAGTCGTCTCCATCAAACTCTCTATCGTCCGATTACTTTATCCTGTTTGGGTCCGGCTCGGCCGGCTTAGGTTAACCACAGAGGCACAGAGACACAGAGAAAACCAAACACTCTCCAAGAACCTGTTCATGATCTGTGCCATGACGCCTTGAACCGGTAAAACCGCTTGCCTTCCCCGCCGAGCGCTAAACTTGGGCCACAAGTATATCCACCGTCTCGAAGCCCGTATAGGTAGGGGAGTCGCGGAATCCGGCCTCCGTCATTCTGCGCGGAGCGAAGCAAAGCGTGGAGATCGTGGAGATCGTAGGGTGGGCCAAGCGCAGCGCTTGGCCCACCCTACATTCGCTCCTTTTGCTTCGCGTGGTCGCGTCCGGAGAAGCCGCGCGCCCTCATCCCCAACCCTTCTCCCGGAGGGAGAAGGGAGCGGAGCGCCGGGTGAGGGCGAGCGCTCCAGAAGCGCCCATTGAGGGCAAACACCGCGTCTCCGGACTTGGGCCCAAGTTTAGCGCCGAGTGGGGGAAGGGAAGACAGGCGGCGTCACCGGCGGGAAGTTTCATGGCATTTTCATGAACAGGTTTTTACTGGAAGAGGTGATGAAGAGACAGTCCCTGACAAGGGGGGACTGGGGAGTTTGCGGATGGCAGCACATCAGGCAACAGCCCAAACCCTCTTGCCAGGAGAAAGGACAAGAGATAGAAAACTTCGTCTCAATCGTCCCATCTGCCAACTGCCACGCCAAATGCGATTGCCCTGATCCGGTGAACAAAATCACATGAAACCCGAAGAGATGCTGCTATTATCCGAGTTGGAACCGAAGGCAGGGTTTGAGGCTGAAGACGCCGATTCCAATCCGGGGTCGCGGGTGACGTGAAGCCTGGGTTTGCCGCGTGCGGCAAGGCGAAGTCGGCACGAACGTCGGCGATTGCTGGAACATTGGAGAGATATTCGCCGTTTGACATTGCCATGATCAAGTCGCGCAGCAAATTTTTCCTCTATGCCAAGGTGGCGCAGGCCGAACCGGGCGACGAGACATTCGACGACGCCAAGGCGGGGCATCCTGTCGAGCGGCGGCTGAACCGGATCGAGCGGGTTGCCGCCACTTATCATGCCCAGGTCGACCTCCGCTTCGAGAGAGGGCGGCTGGTCACTTTCGGCTCGCCGGACGCCGTTGTGCTCGGCGCTTGCGAAATGCAGCAGCGCTGCGCGGTGTTGCCGCAGGTACTGCGCATGAAGCTCGCCCTGCGCATCGGCATCCACCAGGGAATGATTCGGCAGCGTTCGGAAGACGTCGATGACCGCGCCGCCGAAATCGCTACCCAGCTTGCCCGGATCAATGACGGCATCCTGATCACCGAGGAACTGGTCCACACCCTCGGCAAGGAGTTGCACCCGTTCGTTCGTCCGTATGAAGAAACGGTCGCCGGAGCCGGCGCCCTTGCCTTTGAATGGCGCGAAATCCCCCAGGGCGCGGGCGCGGAATCGCTCCTGTCCGAGTCGAAGTATTCCTGGCGCACCGGCCCCTACCTGCAATTGCAACTGGGACTGAAAATGCTGGAACTCTCATCGGAGCATAACCCGGTCGCCACGATCGGCCGCGACCCGACGAGCGACTTCATCATCGACGACATCCACGTCTCGCGCAACCATTGCCGGATAGAGTGCACGCCCAAGGACATTCTGCTCACCGATTCGAGCACCAACGGCACGATCATCGTCACGGAAAACAAGCAGGAAATCCTGGTCAAGAACAGCAGTGCCACCTTGAGCGGCCGGGGAATGATTTTCTTCGGCCGTCCGTTCATGGGCGACCGGCGCGGCGGCATCCGCTACGAATCCTCCTGAACGCAACCGGGCAGCGGCGTCGAAGCTGCCGCATGCGGTCACGCGCGGCGTTCCCGCTTGGGCGGTACCAAGCCATGAACTGCGTAAAATCGAAGCCCGTCGCCGCAGGTCACGGCCTCGCCATCGTGGCGGCGGAAATACTCGTCCATGCCCGCACGGAACGCGTCGCGGCCGATCAGCGTCTGGATCATGCGTACGACTTGACGTCCTTCTCATAAACCGTCGGCGTGTAGCGACGTAAGCCGACGGACACATCGGATGCGCTATTGGGCCGGATGCGCACCCGTATTTTCAGCGCGAAGCGCTCGGGTATTCGGTCTCCCCGGCCGATCGTCAGCCGGGGCGTGTCGAGCCGGTACGCCTCCGGCGCGAGGCGCTCGCCGTCCAGATCAACCGACAACGCCGCCTTCAATAATCCTAGAAACCACAGTTGACCACTGTTTTTTCCTATAGAGGGCATGTGATGACAAGCTCCCTCGGTTTTTCAACCGCTCACCCGCAAGGTGAGCCCGTTACGCGCTTGGGAGCGTCGCTCCGTAGGGGCGAGGCATGCCTCGCCCCGATATGCAGGCATGAGCTTGCCGCGTCGAAAGCGCCTTGCCAGCTCACTCCGGGACAGCACTCCCGGGCACGTTCAACTGTGGTTTCTAGGATAATTGGCATTGATGAAATTAACCTATTTTAGCACATAGTAGGCCGATTTTGTCTTACCCTTCTTTTCAACTGTATTTTCTCTTGTCATTTCGAACAGTATGGCGCGGACACGCGCCTCGCTCAATTTGAAGATTTCAGCAAAATCGGAGACTGTCGCTTGTCCGCGTTCTTCAAGGAGGGAGACGATTCGTCGCTTCTTGTCGCTTGTGCTATTCGCTTGTTTTTCGCTTGTTTTTCGCTTGTTTTTCGCTTGTTTTTCGCTTGCCACATTTACTCGGGCCCC
>JAISAX010000205.1 GCA_031266495.1 Opitutaceae bacterium | reverse complement strand
AGATTAGCGTATCCGCATCCGGCGGGAGAGGAACACGCCGGCCAGCACGAGCAGCCCGCCGAGCAGGGACGTGGTTGCGGGTTCGGGGATGGCCGGGTCGGGGACGTTTTTGAGCGCGTTAAAGACGATGTTGTCGAACGCGCCACCGCCGTCGGTGCCGCCGCCGGACTGGAGTTTCAGGTAGTCCGGCAGTGCAATGGTCGGATTGATATTCAGGGTGGGCGAGGTATAGATGACCGACCAGCCCGTGCCCACGGACGCCGCCCCTGTTCCCGTGAAGGTTTCCACCTTGACCGTGAACGCGTAGGTGTGCGCAGCGAGGTCGGCGGTAATGTCGATGGCATACCAGTTGCTCGCCGTCGGCGCGAATGTGCCCCCGTCAACCGTCACGGTCTCCAGCGTGGAGCCAGTCCAGTTGGTGTATTGAAGGCGGCTCGCATAGCTGGTGTTCCCGTCGTTGGTGATGCCGACCGTGAGAAATGTGCTGCCTGTCCACTCGTTGCCGGCGCTGGAAAACAGGGTGAGTTTCGCATTGAGGTTGGAGTTGCCGCCCTTGATTTTACGGGAGGTATTGATTTGCCCCGAGAGCGTGAGTATGTCCGCCGTCGAATACTCTTGGGTGGAGAGTGTGTGGTAGGCGCGGGTACTCCCCATCATGAGGATGTTTCCAGAGTGAACCGGACTTTGGAATGCAGTGGAGCCACTGCCGCTCTCGATGATGGCCATGGTGATGTTGCCGTCCGCGACGCCCCAGCCGTTTTGACCGCTGATGCGGGCGGTCTCGGGGTAGTCAGTCCACGCGTCGGCAGCGTGGAGAGTGGTGGCGGTGTAACTGTCGAAGTTGTCCGAGAACGAATAAAGCGTCTCGGTGGCGGCGGCAGCGGTGGCGGTGAAGAGCGGCGAAGCGAGAAGCGCGAGGGCCGCGATGAGTATAGATGTCTGATGCGTTTTCATAGGTTGACGGTCGGGTTGTCGGGTTTGGGTTGACGGGGATCACCACGCCTGACGGCGAACGAAAGGCAGCGATGATTTTTGACGATATTACCCGAATCCTGATGAATCAGGAATGGCCGTTCCTACGGAATAGTTGGCATTTCTTACGATTCGCTGCCTGCACTTTCCTCCGTGGCGCAGGCATCTTGCCCGCAATCCGGGGGGATGGGGCAGCGGGATGAGGGGTCGCGAATAACGCTTTGAGCGGGGCGAAGGTGTGTGCCAGCGTGCGGGTATGAGACTGGCTGTCAGGACAGAATTGCCTCCGGGATTGGTAAACGAGGCGCAGACCTATGTCCGCGAGGGCTGGGCCGGAGGGCTTGATGAATTGCTCGCCGAGGCCTTGCGCCGTTACCTTGACTGCCCTCGGCACGGCTGACAGAGGCCTTTGTCATGGAAGATGTGGAGTGGGGTCTCCATGGGAAAAGCTGAAGCACCGTGCCTCCTGCCCCCGACTTGACCGTGGCCGTATGCGACGCCGGCCCTATCATCCATCTGGATAAATTGGGGTGCTAGTGTGACTGGTGTTCGGAACGAAGGCGTTCGAGGTGGGCGTTGAGTTCAGCAAAGGATTTTTTGATGAGGTGATTACGCGGGGACACCTTCTTGCCGAGGATTTCTTGCATCACCTGGATGCGTCCAATCAGTTCGCCGTGCGCAAGGCCTTGTTCACGACCTTGTTCAAGGCCTCGTTCAAGACCTTCTTCGAGACCTTTCAAGCGGCCTTCGTGTTCAAGACGTTCTGCGGTGCTCATAAAATTCCTCTTTTGCGTGGTTGGGACGGTGGAGGTGACGATTTGCCCGATTTCCTGATTTTTCAACTCGGAACAGCGTAGCAGGTAGGTCCAGAGCTGCCTGGCGATGGCTTTGACCGCAGTTTGATCAGGGTCGGCGAAAAATTCGTCCAGCAAACGCGAGATTTTGCGGGCGTTCATTGTCCCCAGTCGTTCGCCCTGAAGGGCGCCGAGGATGGCGCGAGCGAGGTGTCCGTCGGCCAGTTTTTCAAAGGGAAGTCCGGCGAGTTCCACCACGATGAAACCGCAGTCGGGCATGAATGTGCGCGCCCATTTTTTCATGCGCGGGGGTATCTCGATCAGGTCCGCCAGGCGTCGGATTTTCCCCCATTTGCCTGGGCCGGGATGCAACAGCATCGACACCACCAGCGGGAGTTTGGCCGACTCGCTATCCTCCCGCCTCTTGCTTTCCCGCGCCTTCGCCCCACGCGCTTTCGCCTCGGCGCGGTCCCGCTTGTCCTGCTGCCAGACCAGGACTGTTTCCTCAAGGAAGCGTTGGGCCATGAACGTGTCGATCTTCGTCTGGTGCTCGACCAATATGTAAAAGTGTACCTCTCCGCCGGCGACTTTTATCCGGTAAACAATATCCTCGCGGCGTTCGGCGAGGGATTCGTTTATGCCGGAAATCGGGCAGACCTTGAGTGTTTTCCAGTCGGTTTGCGCAACCATTTCGGACGGCAGCCATTTTCTCAGAAATTGCCGCGCCACTACGGGCAGGGAAAATGCATGACGGAAAAGCCGGTCGTGATTTGCATTGTCTGCCGTTTTCGGTGCGGGGGGAGGAGGGTGAGCCGGTTCCGCGTCGGACGCAGGTGCAGGTGTGGACGCAGGCGCGGGTTCAGCAGGGGATGTCATATTCCGGAAACCAGTTTTTTTCCCGGAGGCAGGCAATGTTTTGTTTCCGCCTTGCCCCGGATATTTCCGGGAGTTTGCAAACCGACGATCACGATGATCGTCGGCGAATGGTCAGATGGATGGCCCGACTCTCCGGAAATGACAGACGTCGCAAAACCGGAGGTTATGAGGTACTAGCGTATCCGGCGGGAGAGGATCATGCCGGCCAGCACGAGCGCTCCGACGAGCAGGGATGTGGTGGCCGGTTCGGGAATGGCCGGGTCGGCGACGGTTTTCAGCGCCGTCAGCGCAAGGTCGTCAAACACGCCGCCGTTGTCGGTGGACGCATTGCTGCTGCTGCTGAGCACGAGCCAGTTGGGCTTGAATGCCGGATCGATGCCGAGGGCGGCGGGCGATGTCCAGACGATGGAGTTGGCGTTTTCGTCTGTAATGGTAAACGAATACGTATGGGCGGCGAGATTGACGTCCAGCGCGATGGAATACCAGGTGTCGGGACCGGGTACGAAACTGTTTTCGTCGGTGCGATCAACGGTCACGGTGGTGGTGGTGGTGGTTTGGGTTTCCGTGTTGTAAGTACTGTACTGGAGTTTGTTCGCCCATCCGGTGCCGCTGTTATTGGCGATCATGACGCTGATGGTGGAACCCGTCCACGCATTGGCTCCGGAGCGCAGGAGAACTCCGGCGTTGAAATTGGCGTTGCCGCCGTTCGACGCCTTGTCGCTGTTTCTTATCTTGAGTGTGACGGAGAGTGTTTCGCTGTCTGCCGGGAGGGAGATGCCGCGATAGGCATAGCCGCCTCCCAGGAAATCGAGCACTTGTCCGCCTGGGGTTGGGTTGGTGAAGCCGCCGCCGTTCGTTTGTTTGAAGGAGCCGCTCCGGATGATCGCCCGGGCACTGGCGCTATCGGCCACGGTCCAGCCGTTCTGGTTGTGGAGGGTCGAGTCAACGGTGAGTCCGTCGAAGTTTTCCGAGAAGGTGTAAATCGTTTCGGTAGCTGCGATTGCGGAGAGCGGCGAGGCGAGGAGCGCGAGGGCCGCAAGGGCCGCGATGAGTATGGATGTCTGATGCGTTTTCATGGGTTGACGGTCGGGTTGTGTGGTTGGGTTGTCGGGGATCACCGCGCCTGACTGCGAACGAAAGGCACTGATGATTTTTGACGATGTTACCTGATTCTTGATGATTCAGGAATGGCAGTTCCTATGGAATAGTTGGCATTTTTTACGATTCATCGCCTGCACTTTCCCCCGTGGTGCAGGCATTCCTCCTCTTTCTTCCCTCCTTTCTCCCCCCCCCCCCCCAATTTTGCATATTTTATTTTGGAGAATATGCAGAAAGTACTCATATGGCATTGATAATCTGCACATTTTTATGCGTAAAATATGCAGATTATCGGAAAAACATCCCGACTTCCCTATTACCATGAAGCGTTTCGACTACACTTTTTTTGTCACCGGCTCGCTCTCCTCGGGCATCGTCAACATTGCCACGGCCATTTACGAATGGCGTCAGCGCGAGGGTTCACGCAAAGAGGCCTTTCCTCTCGCGCCTTTTGTCGCTCTTGTTGTTGTATAAAAACGGCTTCGACGCAGGACGCTACATCTCCTTCGAGGAGCAGATAAACCTCGGGGAAATGCAAAAGACGAACCTGATCGAAAAGATCGGCTCCACAAGAAGCGCACGTTATATCAAAAAATAAAAAACCACGGAGGCACAAAGGCCTGGAGCGGCGGGGCCGCAACCAAAGATTTACCGGAGAGTTGCCCACGAAACACACGAAAACACACGAAAAACAATCCATCGGATTTCTGTCTTTTTTTCGTGTTCTTTCGTGTGTTTCGTGGGCAGCTAATGGAACCTGATTTATACCTGCAAGATACGATAAAAATAAAAATCTCTCTTTGTGTATTTTTCTGTGCCTCTGTACATCTATCTGTGTCTTTGTGCCTCCGTGGTTAATTTTCAGAACTTCCCTTATGATCCTGTGAATAATGCATCTCCCTTGTCCCTGAAACGGCTGGCGCGCTGCGTGAGCGGCGTCAGCCTGCATCCCGAAAACTACGAGCGGGGACGGCGGCGCGCAGAGGGCGCGCTGCCTGACAATATCACGTGCTTTTCCCGACGTCACCGGCGGGAGTTGCACAGCGGGAGTGCGCCAACAGACCATTTTCACCATTACTGGGTGCTCCTGGCAGTGCTGGGCGGGAGCGGAACCTTGCGCGTGAACCGGATCAACCATGCGCTGGAGCCGGGGATGGCAGCGCTGATTCCGCCGTTGCATTTCCACAACTACAGCGGGGTGAGCGCCGGAAAACTCCACTGGTTCTACGCCAGGTTCGAATGGCCGGGACGCACGGCACCTTCGGTACGGAAATTGACGCCGCAGCGGTTACCGGAAGAGGCGCTGGGCCACTTGCTGGCCGTGATCAATCTGTGGCGGTCGGGAGCGGTGGATGCGGTGTCGGGGACGTTGCTGAGCGCGGAATTGCTGGCGGTGCTGTTGTCGATTTATCCGTGGCTGGCGGTTGGCAGCGAATCGGCTGAGAGCGGGCGCACGGCAGATCCGGTGGCAGGAGGAGCAGCAGCGGGATCGGGAGCGGGAGGGAGGGGGGAGACGCAAGATGGTGGCGCGACGGGTGGCGGCGGTGGCAGGGGTTTTCCGGAAGATATCGTGACGCGGGTGCGACGCGAGGTGGAGGCACAACCGCACCGGTTTCTGTCGCTCGCCGAACTGGCGCGACGCGTGGGCCTGAGCACGAGTCATTTGTGCGCGGTGTTCCGGGCGCAGACGGGGATCAGCATCGGACAGCACTTGCGGGAGTCGAGGTTGAGGCAGGCCGCGATATTGCTCTCCGAGGGAGTGTCGGTGAAGGAGACTGCCGAACGGTTGGGTTTTCGCGATATGGCCACCTTCAGCCGCGCGTTTAGCCACACGCTGGGTCTGCCGCCCTCCAGGCTGGGCATCCATGCCAAAAGGGACGCGAGGAAAAGACGCTGAGTGGAGTGGCACTGGCGTGTTGCGTGCGCACGTGGCCGTGCATGGCCCTGCCCGGCGTGTGGCGTTTCCTGGTTTCTTGTTGTCCGGCGCCAGCGTCGGCAGCACCCTCCTCTCCCTGCCTTCAGGCCTTCCAAGGTGCTCGAGCGCCAAGCCCTGTTGCCCGACCGACATTCGTCCATCCATTCCCGTAACAAACACGCCATGCCAAAAATCCTCGCTCTCGCCGCCTCCATCGTTGCGGCGCCGGTGGCGGCAGATGCCGCGCCGCCGCCCGAAAACTTCCCGCTCCCGCCCGAAAGCCAGCGCCGCGCCGACGGCGTCGAGCCAGGCGAGACCCTATCCTTCGAGTGGAACGACTCGCAAACCTTCCCCGGCACGCGCCGCAAAATCCGCGTTTACGTGCCCGCCGCCTACGACGGAAAAACGCCCGCATGCACCGCCGTTTTCCAGGACGGCGGCGACTATCGTTTCGAGATTGTTTTCGACAACCTCATCGCCGCCGGCGAAATGCCCGTCACCATCGGCGTCATCGTGCCATCCGGCGGCGTGCCCGGCGTGGTTGACCCCTCCGGCCTCCGCCACAACCGCACGTTTGAATACGACAGCCCCGGCGAACGTTACGCGCACTTTTTGCTCAACGAGATCCTGCCCGCCGTGGAAAAACTCCGCACCGCCGACGGACGCCCCGTGCGCCTCTCGCACGATGGCAACGACCGCATGATCGCCGGGGGCAGCAGCGGAGCCGCCGCCGCCTTCAACGCCGCCTGGGCGCTCCCGCACGAATTCCCGCGCGTGTGCAGCGCCATCGGCTCCTACACCGGTCTGCGCGGCAGTCACATTTACCCCACGCTCATCCATAAAACCGAACCGAAGCCGCTGCGCATTTTTGTCCAAAGCGGCACCGGCGACATGTGGACGTCGTTCGGCGACTGGTGGAGCGCCAACAACGCCATGGTGCGCGCACTGGATTTCGCCGGCTACGAGTTTGACCACGAGTTTGGCGACGGACGCCACTCCCCCGTGCACATGACCGCGCTCTTCCCGCGCGTCATGCGCTACCTCTGGAAAGGCTGGCCCGCCTCCGTGAAGGCCGGCACGACCTCGCGCAACCACATCCTCCGCGCCGCGCTCCCGCCCGCCACACGCTGGGAAATCGCGGCGGAGTTACCCGCCGGCGCCGGCACCGGCGACGGCGGCGGCGACGTGACAACACCGGCGAAACTCCGTGCGGACAAGGACGGCGTGCTGCATCTGTCGCTGGCCATAAAGAAAACCATGGACAAAACCCGCCAGCAGAACCTGCCTGCGCCTGCCGACTCCAACCGTCCGGTTATTTTTCGTCTTGCGCCCGGTGGAACATGGGAGCCGGCCGGCGCCGGCGTTCTGATGGCTTTCGACAAGGACGGCGTGACCAGGCTCGTGCGAACCAATTGGCACCGGCACCAGACCCCGAACCCTCCCGATATGCCGATGCCGGTGCCGGATGACGCAACACTCGAACGCCTCATCCCGGACGGCGCGGCGCGGACGCCTGTGCGCCGGATTCCGGACCAATGGGACTCCGTGGCGGTTGCGACGAACGGCGATATTTATGCCGCCGACAAATCGGGAAACATTTTTATGGTGCGTCACCGTGCGGAAGGGGAAAACAGCGCGAAAGCAAAACTTGTCCATCCCGGAGGAGAGCGAGGAGGAGAGCGAGAGCCCGGGGAGAACCTCCATTCCTGGACGCTGGCCATCTCCTGCGACGGCAACTGGCTGGCGGGCATCGAAGGCCGCACCACGCGTGGCCACAGTTGGCGGCTCGAAAAAGACGGCACGCTCGCCTTCGGACAAACCTTCCACGTCCTCCACAAGCGCGACGAGGACGACGATTCGCGTGCCACCGATGTCGCCGCCGAGGCGTCCGGCAACGGTTTTATGTACGTTGCCACCGCGTCCGGCGTGCAAATTCTCGACGCCAACGGTCGCACCGGCGCGATTCTCCCGTTGCCGGGCGGTGCGGCAGTGCTTTCGATCTGCTTCGGAGGCCCCGATTTCAGGACGCTCCACGCGCTCGGCAGCGACGGGAAAATCTACTCCCGTCCCGTAAAAAACTCCGGTGCGCTTCCGTGGCGTCCGGCGGCGGCGATAACGGCGAAAGCCGGGTGAGTTTCTGGCATTCTTCGCATAACCAATGAGTTAGCTGATTTTTGCCCCCCCCCTCCCGACGTTCTCAGTGGAAACAGCGGAGGAAGGGGGGGGGGGAATTGAAAGTGATGGGAACAGACGTAGGGGCGCACTTCACGTGCGCCCGCATCCGCATCCGCGTCCGTTCGCAGAATGAGGCGCCGATGGTCATCAACGACAACGGGCGCACGTGAAGTGCGCCCCTACGGGTCCTGATCCGGTTCAAGCGAAATTTCGGATTTCCCATCACTTTCAATTACACCCGGGCGGAGAGGCGGTTTGGACTTTCATGGGGAAATCGGGACGTTTTCGCGGAGGCCTCGGAGTGGCCTCCCTACCGCGAGAGAATGAACAGGTCCGGTTTTTGAGATGCGCCTATGAGCAGGTCCTGGGCGTTTCCGCGGCACACTCCTGTACATTCCCCCCTCCCCTCCCCTGCCCTGCCGCGATGATAACCATGAGGATGCTGATGTCGGCGGGGTTGACGCCGCTGATCCGGCTGGCCTGTCCGAGAGTGGAAGGTTTCAGCGATGTCAGCTTCTGGACACTCTCGTGGCGCAGGCCGCGAACTTGCGCGTAGTCGAGGGTTGGCGGGATTTTGATCTTTTCGATTTGCGAGAGTTTTTCGATCTGCCGCTGTTCGCGTTCCAGATAACCCTTGTAGGCGACCCGATAGAGGACTTCCTGCCGGAGCGAAACGGAAAGGTCTCCGAAACCGGACGGCAAAACAGGAGGGTCGTTTCCGGGGCTTTTTTCTCCCGCGCCCGCAAGGCTGCCGCGCCGGATCGAGTCGGCCCAGGTCCCCTGCCCCGTCCCCTGCCCTCCTGCCCCGCTGCCGACGGACGGCGATGGCGGCGACGGACGGGGCGGACGGGTGGTTTCGAGCATGTTGACCCATTCCCCGATCCGGCGTTTTTTTTCTTCGATCCGGGCGATCCGGGTCGGGGAGACGAGTCCGTGCGCGCGGGCGTGGTCAAGGAGGCGCAGCTCGGCGCTGCCGTGGTTGAAGAGCAGCCGGTACTCGGCGCGGCTGGTGAACATCCGGTAAGGCTCGGTCGTGCCCTTGGTGACGAGATCGTCGATGAGCACGCCGATGTAACCTTCATGCCGCCCGATGATCAGCGGGGCTTCGCCGCGGACCTTGTGCACGGCGTTGGCTCCGGCGACGAGTCCCTGACAGGCGGCTTCCTCGTAGCCGGAAGTGCCGTTGATCTGGCCGGCGAAAAAGAGGTTTTCCACTTTTTTCGATTCGAGCGAGAGGAAGAGCTGGGTGGGGGGGGCGAAGTCGTATTCGACCGCGTAGGCGGGGCGCAGCAGGATGGCGTTTTCGAGACCGGGCACGCTGTGGACGAGTTGTTGTTGCACGTCGAATGGCAGCGAGGTGGAGAGGCCGTTGACATAATACTCGTTGGTGGAGCGGCCTTCGGGTTCGAGGAAAAGCAGGTGACGGGGTTTGTCGGCGAACCGGACGATCTTGTCCTCGAAGCTCGGACAGTAGCGGGCGCCGGTGCCGGTGATGTTGCCCGAATACATGGCAGAGCGGGTCAGGTTTTCCCGCGCGATGCGGGTGGTTTCTTCGGTGGTGTACGTCATCCAGCAGGCAACCTGGTCGGAGCCGGGCGTCCAGCCGAGGCGGCGCTCGCCGGTTTGTTCCACGTGGA
>JAISAX010000165.1 GCA_031266495.1 Opitutaceae bacterium | reverse complement strand
CCCGCACTCCCCCCCCCCCCCCGGGGGGGGGGGGGGGCCGGGGAGATTTCCGGGGGTTACGGTTTAGTGGATTTTAATGACAAGCCGACTACCGGCGTCTCCTGAAAACAAGAACCGGGACAATAGACAAAAGCCCGGCCAAAATACCCCACGCCGAGAGTTCAGGGACGGCAGAGGCAGGTGTCGTAAAGAGAATATCATCCACGTAAGCAACATGTGCCACTCCGGCACCCCAGCCTACGTTGAATCCAATTCCGCTTACCATCAGAGTGGGTGTGGCGTAGCCAGTCGTCAATGTTATGCTGGCGAAGTCTGCCGATGAGAGCGACATCACGGTAACATCATTTAATAAAATCGACACAGACTTCGCCGCATCGTCGAAAGAGATAACGAAGTGGTTCCAGCCGCTCGCTATATAAGCATTGCCAGTCTCCGAAAACGTCACCGTTTTCAGGTTATTGCCCGTTGAACTGGAGTTGCGAAACGAGAATGTACTCGTCCCGGCGCCAATGATAAGAGCGAAATTGGAGCCTCCGCCCGGTCTCAGAAACTCCACCCGGTAATTGATTCTACCAGCCGAGGTGTAATCGGGAGCCGACAAAATCCAGAAGTCGAGCGTTCCAGCGGAAACCGTTTCTCCAAAATTGTAGTTGGCAGTCGCGGTGTAGGTTTCGGCAGTATCCATCAGGTAAAGGCTATTGTCGCCAGTATGCTTCTGGTCAGAGCTGATCTTGGCGACGCCCCCTGCGGGCGTCGATGCGTTATCGGTGTTGTACCAGCCGTTTGCCGGGGTCGCGGTGATGACCGTCCCGTTTGTGAACGACTCGAACCCTTCATTGAGGAGGGTTGCCGCGTTGGCGCAGGTGACAGCTCCCGTGAGCGAGGCAAGAAATGCAACAGGCAAAACAAGCTGCCGCCGCGATTGAATATACAGGTGAGGAGTGAACGATTTTTTCATTTGGAATCAGGTGAACAGACCTGAAATCTCACTTTAAAGAGTAGTCGCAAGATGGAAACCGGTGTTGGTTCCCGAATGGGAACGGATGCATGAAGGGATCTGCACGCATAGCTATAAATGTGCGTTTACAGGCTCCTCCGGGGGGGGGGAGGAGGAAAGAGAGGGAAAGAGAGGAAAGAGAGGGAAAGAGAGGGGAGGGGAGGGGAGGGGAGGGGAGGCGGCGCTGCGCGCCGTCCACGGGCTGGAAGCCCGTGCCACCGTCGGAGCGGGCGAGACGCCCGCGCCACTCCCGGAACACGGGCAAGATGCCCGTGCCACGCGTTACGCCTCGGTGACGCCTAGCGCGTCAGCCGATAGTAGCCGTCGGGGTTGTACAGGTAGTAGCAATCGAGCGGATTGAGCCGCGGGAGGAGCTGGTAGGCGCGTCCGGAGTCGTCCACTTTTTCCTGCTCGCCCACGTGGCGTCGGGGGTCCTCGCCAGGGGCGGGGCGCGTCACGCTGTCGGGATTCCGGTCCAGCGATTCTTCGCGGATCGTTGTCACGATGTGGTCCACCCACTTGAGTTCGCGCGCCTTGTCGCCGAAGACAATCCAGTCGCCGGTGCTCCGGTTGGTGTACATCTGCTTGATAAACTCGTCCAGGCTGATGCCCATCTTCCGCGCGATGGGCGTGGCGAGGCGGCGCCACCATTCTTCGAGGTCGCGCACGCCTTCGCGTTGCTCGGTGAGGTTGCCATACGAGTAGGTGAGTATCTGGTGATGCAGGATGAGGGCGTTGGGGTACGCGTAGGATTCTTTCGCCAGGGTCGTGATGCCGGCGGCCATGCTGGCGGCAAAGGATTTTACAACGGTGTAAACGGGGGCGGCGCTGCCTTCCATGGCTTTGAGGATCTTGTAGCCGGCCATGACGGAGCCGCCGGGCGAGCTGTCGATCACGATGAAGATGGGGTGGTCGGGGTTCTGGTTGTTGAAGTAGTCGATGCGTTCCTGGAGGGTGTCGGCGGTGCGCATGCCGATGACGCCGTTGAGCGGGATGCGGCGGTCGCTGATCGTGAGGATGCCGTTCTGAAAGGGGGTCCGGGTGTAGGTGATTTCGTGTTTGACGAGGTTGCGCAGGCGGTCGCGTTTGTCGCGGAGTTCGAGTTGGCTGTTGAGTTTGGCGATTTCGAATTCCAGCGTCCCGCGTTCGGCCTGCATTTGCTGGAGGGCGAGTTGGGTTTGCTGGAGTTTTAGCTGGATTTCCCGGGTTTCGAGTTTGATGGCGCGTTGTCGGGTTTCGTCTTGCTCGGCGATGAGGGCGTTTTCGGCCTGCAGTTTTTCGCGCTTCCGGTTCAGTTCCGCGATTTCGGCGGCGGTGGCGGCGGCGGCGGCGGCGGTGCGTTCGGCCTGGGCGGTGGCGAGGCGTTGGTTGATGAGTTCGGTGGTTTGCTTGTGCCGGGCGATTTCTTCCTGCTGTTCGAGCGCGGCCTTGCGGCTGCGTTCCTGGGCGAGCGCGATTTCGGCGGCGAGGTGGCTTTTCTCGGCGGTGAGGTGGGCGAGTTGTTGTTTGAGTTTTTCCTCGGCGAGGCTGTTTTCGAGCGCGAGGCGTTCTTTTTCCTGTTTCAGGTTGGCGAGGGGGTCGGGCTTTTCGGGCTGGTCCTTCGTCTCCGCCTTCGCGGTTTTGTCGGAAGGCGTCGTCGTCGGCGGCGGCGGGGGGGGGGGCGTCGCTGCCGGTGCCGGGATGGGGGCGCTGGCGAAGGTGAGCGTGAGCGTGAGGCACAGGTACAGGAGACGGTTGGTCTTCTTCATGTGTGGTTCGGGATTCGGGATTCGTGTGATGGTGGCGGTTTCTACAAAAAATATCCTCGCTGTTTTTCCGAAACGGGGAGGCCGGTGCGCTCCATGACTTTGAGCAGGTCTTCCCAGATCATGCGCTTGGCGCGGCTTGACGGGTTGCGGAGGATGTAGCTGGGGTGGTATGTCACCATGAGCGGTTTGCCGCCAAATTCCCGCCAGTGGCCGCGGATGGAGCCGAGTGTCGTGAAGCTGCCGATGCCGAGCATGCCTTGCGCCGCCGTCGCTCCGAGCGCCACCAGTACGTCGGGATCGACGATCTCTACCTGGGCGCGGAATATGGGCAGGCAATATGTTATTTCTTCGGGCGTTGGTGGTCGGTTGCCCATTTGTTCGTGTCCTTCGGGCGTGGGGATCCGGGGGCGCCAGTTCATGATGTTGCCGATATATACTTGCTCCCGTTTCAGTCCCATGCCGGCGATCATGCGGGTGAGGAGTTGGCCGGCGAGGCCTACGAAGGGTTCGCCCTGGAGTTCTTCTTCCGCGCCGGGCGCTTCGCCGATGAACATGATCTTCGCGTCGGGCGATCCGGTGCCGAGTACTGTTTGTTTGCCGGGGCGGACCTGGGCGCGACAGACGGGGTGGGTGGCTACGTGGTTTTTCAGCCAGGCCAGGCGTGTCGCCTTGTCGCCCGCGGGGAGCGTGACTTCGGGCGGCGGTGGCAACGTCGGCGCTGGTGGCGCGGCGGTGGCGGCG
>JAISAX010000157.1 GCA_031266495.1 Opitutaceae bacterium | reverse complement strand
CAGGTCCTTGCGGGCTTCGCAAGCGAAGCCCCTACGTGAGGCATCGCGTAACATCAGTTACGCAGTTGATGTTACGCAAGAGGCGGTCCGGGGAGCCCACGCGTCTCGCGTGCCGGCCTGGGCGTCTAGCCCAAGCCTTGGCTGACGGTTCGACTGGTCTCGACTGGCTTCGACATGCATCGACAGGTCTCGATTTAAATCGATTTAAATCGACTTGAGTCGAACCGTGTTCGGCGAGACGCCGAACACAGCACGCGAGATGTGTGCGCTCCCCGGACCGGCTTCCTGCGTAACAGCAGTTTCAATACCGGGCAGGGGAGGGCGCGGTTGCGGGAGGCGGGTCCGCGGAAATGGACAGGGTCAACTCCGCGCCGTCAGCAGGCAGGGGCAGGACGAGGCGGCGGATTTCTCCACGAGAGGAACTTTTTAACCCGGCTCCGGCTCCGGCGCCGGTTGCGGAGTCGGTTGCGGATGGCGTCCAGGCCAGCGTTGCTCCGCCGGAAGCGGTTTTGTAATGCATCCGGTTTCCGGATACGACCGGGGCCGGGACGTTCGCGAGACGGTGGAGGATGGGGAGATTGAGCCAGGATTCCTTCACGGGGTGACCGGGTATCGGCTTGAGGCTGACGTGGAGAAGCGTTTCCCCGGGCGTGATTTCATAGCGCCAGAGAAGAATGGCTCCCGCCGGTGTGGCGAGGCGGGAGCGCATGGTGTGCCGGGATTCCCCGTCCGATGTGATGCGGACGCGCTCCTTGCCCGTGTGGAAAAATTTTCCGTCCTGGTCCCGTCCATACACGCAGGTGAAGGTCAGGTCGTCCGCCTTGTCGATCCCGGATGAATCGGCGGGACGGCGGGGATGCATCGAGGAGAGAAAGGTGCCGGTGGCGCGCGTCCAGAGGAGCGTGGGGCCGCCGCCGGTGAGGCCGGGCAGGGGACCGGTGGCTCCGGCGACATCGGCAAATACAACGCCGTAGAGTTCTTTTTCCTTCCATGCGACGATGCCGGGGAGGGTCCAGCGTCCGCGGGGTTCGTCGCAGGGGAGGGTGGCGGGGGGGGCGTTTTCGGGCTGGCCGAAGTATCCGTCGTCGAGATACGAGAGCCAGCCGCCCGTTCCTTTCTGGGCCGCGGGGCCGGCCTTGAGTCCGGCGTCGATCACCCGGCGCGCCCATTCGTCGGTGTTGGCGGTGAAGGGCATGGTGCCGGCTTCGCCGAGGCCGTTGGGGGGCATGCGGCCGAGTTCGTACCGGGCGGCGGCAAGGGGGAATATCGCCTTGGGGATGAAGGGGCCGGGATAGCCGGACCAGCCAAGGATGGCGTCGGTGCGGCAATTGAAGGCGTTGGGGCCGGTGATGGCTCCGTCGGGCTGGGGTTGCCAGAAGAGGCTGTTGAAGCGGAGGTTTTTTTCAATGGAGTCGCGGATGAGCCGGACGAGCGAGGCGTCGGCTTCGGGCAGGCGTCTGTATTCAAGATACATGACTGCCGCGGGGCAGGAGTTGAGTTTGTCGTAATTGCCGTCGGGTCCGGATTCCTCGAGGTAGTAGCCGGCGGGGTGCAGGCCGAATTTGGAGGCGGGGCCGAAGGTGTTGCCGAAGTAGGCGCGCGCCTGGCGTTCAAAATATCCCAGGAAGCGTTTTTCGCCGGTGGCCTGCCAGGCGGCGAGGTGCCCGTGCATCATGTGCGCCCACTGGTTGGATTGGTACGCCTGGTAGTCGGCGAGTTTGTCGCCTATGGCCATGAGGCCTTGCCGCCAGATTTCAACAAGTGCGGGGTCCGTTTTCGCGAAGCGGTCCCGGAGGCGGGCGAGGGGTTCGGAGAGCGCGCCGGGGTAGGCGAAAAAGGCGTGGCTGATCGGGTAGCGGCTCGTGAGGAGGGTGTTTTCCCGAAGCAGGTCGTCGCCCTGGGCGGAGGTGACGAGCGCCAGCGATCCGAGGGCGGCGCGCAGGGCGACTTGATCGTTGTCGTGGGCGGGGTTTAGCGGGGAATCGAAATTGACGATGTCGGCAAGGCTGCCGGGCAGGAAGGCGGTCGGGAGTTTGTCGGGCAGGTAGTTCCACCAGTTTTCCTTGCCGGGCGGCAGGTCGGGTCGCGAACCGATGACGGGGTGGTCGGCGCCGTAGGTGGGGTGCGTGGGGTCGCGCAGGTTTTTTGCCTGGCGGGCGAGCGCGTTGTTGATGCCGCCGATGGCGCCGTATTTGCCAAAAAGCAGGGCGTGGCGGCGGGGGTTTTGGAGGTTGTCCGGGATTTTTTTCAGGAAGGTGAAGGCGAGGTCGGGTTCGATGCGCGGGTGCTGGCGGACCATCCAGTCTCGGGCACGGGCCTGGAGGGGGCCTCCGACGCGGATGCCGTGGCTGACGATGGTGCCGCCTTGAAGGCGGCGGGCGGCTTCGGGCGTGGGACAGAGGAGGCCGGGGGCGCCTTCGATGGTGAGCGCCCCCGTGTAGTCCTGCGGGACTTGCACGCGGATGAGCTGGCCGGCGGGAGTGGCGGGTGAGGCAGGAGTGGCGGGAGAGGAGGGAGAGGCGGGTAAGGGATCAATTAAAAATCTCCCGCGGCGGCCCGCCGGGTCGTCCTGGAGCAGGGCGAGATCCCGGGCGCCGTCGGTATCGGTGATGCGAATACCCGAGGGGTCGCCGGTTTCCACGCCGAGAAGGAGGCGCAGGGATTCGGGGGGCGTCCAGAGCCAGGCGGGGCGCGGCAACGCGCCAGGAGTGACGCCGAGCGTCATTTCGCCGCGCACGCCCCAGGCGTCGGTATGGGGTAGGCGGATTTCAACTACGTCGCCCGCGCGTCCGCCGCTGAAGGATATTCGCCAGATGTTGGCGGTCGCCGGTTGTTCAGGGGAGATGGGGGAGGGGAGGGTGGAG
>JAISAX010000118.1 GCA_031266495.1 Opitutaceae bacterium | reverse complement strand
CCCCCCCCCCCCCCCCCCCCCCACCCCCCGGCCCCCCACAGAATGCGTAGCTGAAATGCGGTTTCGTCTGCAGTTCGAACTCGGCGAGGAGTTCTTTCTTGAGGTTCTGGAAAACCGGGTTTTCCCGGTCGCGCGGACGTGCGAGATGGATGGGGACGATTTTTTTTACGCGACCGGGCCGGGCCGACATGAGCACGACGGTGTCGCTCAGGCACAGGGCCTCCTCCACGTCATGCGTGACCATGACCATGGTGATTTTTTCCTCGATCCAGATTTTTTCCAGTTCGCGCTGCATGTAGATGCGGGTCAGGGCGTCGAGCGCGCCGAGCGGTTCGTCAAGGAGGAGGATGCGGGGCTTGTTGACGAGTGCGCGCGCGATGGCGGCGCGCTGCGCCATGCCGCCGGAGAGTTGCGCGGGCCAGGCGTGTTCAAAGCCTTGCAGACCGACGAGGAGCAGGTATTTCCGGATACGTTCCCGCTGTTCGGCTTTCGGCAGGTCGAGCAGGCCGAAGCCGATGTTTTCCTCGACGGTGAGCCAGGGAAGCAGGCGGTGGTCCTGGAAGACCACGCCCTTGTCCGGGCCGGGACCGCTGATGCGTATTCCATCGAGCATGACATCACCCTCGTATCCGGTTTCCAGCCCGGCGAGGATGCGCAGGAAGGTTGTCTTGCCGCAACCGCTGGTGCCGACAATGGAGACAAACTCGCCGGGACGGATGTCGAGATTGACGTTGTCGAGCGCCGCGACCTGCGCCGTGCCGTGGCGGGCGGCGAAGATTTTGGTGAGGTGGCGGGCCTCGACGTCAACGGTGTGCGTGGCGGTCATTGTAGTTGCCAACGGAGGATGCGATGCTCAGAGCGGAAGTTCCTGGATGGCGCCCGGGCCGCGCCCTGCGGAATAATCGGAAAACCGGATTTCGCGGGCGTTCACGCGAAAGATGACGATGGACGCGAGTTCGCCTTTTTCCACGCGGGACCTGAAATGCGGGCTGCGGGCGGAGAGGGCGGCGACGGCGGCGGCGTGCCCGCCGGATTGCGGGGCGACCTCGACGGCCTCGCCGATCAGGGAGACTGCTTTGTAGGTGGCGATGTCGAGGACGTCGTGCTCGAAATAAAAACTCGCGCGCGGGTTCCGGCGGAGGGCGAGGACTTTGGCCGAGGCGAGGGGCGTGGAAAAATAAATGTCCACCTGACCGGCGTCAACCGGAGCGAAGCTGCCGATGGGGCGGATGGTGGGCGCCCCGTCCTCGCGCACAATGGCGAGCCAGGCCCAGCGGGTGAGGGCGATATAGTCATGGATGGTTTGCTTGAGTTCGATGCTCATGGTGTTATGGTTATATGGATACAGTCGGGAAAATCCGGGATCAGCCTTCGAAGCCGCGTTTCCAGCGCAGGAGGCGGGCTTCGACGCGGCGCAGGCCGACATCAATGGCGAAGCCGACAACGCCGATGATGATTATCAGCACGAAGAGCTGGTCGCTGTGCAGCAGTTCCTGGGCGCGCATGATGAGGAAGCCGAGGCCGCGCCGGGCGCCAAGCATTTCGGCGACGATCAGGACGGCCCACGAGATGCCCGCGCCAAAACGCAGGCCGACAAAAATGCCGGGTAGTGCCGATGGCAGTACGATGCGCCGCAGGAGGCGCAGGCGTCCGCAGGCGAAAATCCGCCCGACTTCGATGTATTCGCGGGGTGTGCCGCGGATGCCTTGCAGGGTGTTCAGGAACACGGGGAAAAACACGGCTTTGGCGATGAGGACGTTTTTCCCGAGGTCGCCCGCGCCCATCCACAGGATGATGAGCGGGAGCCACGCGAGGGTGGGCACCTGGCGGATGGCGTTGAGCGTGGGGCCGAGCAGAGCCTCCACGGTGCGCGAGAGTCCCGTGGCCATGCCAACGGCAAGGCCAATGCTTGCCCCGACTCCAAAGCCCTTGAGGACGGTTGCGGCGCTGATCCGGAAATCGTTTAAAAGGTCGTCCTTCACGAGGAGTTTCACAAAGGCTTCCCCGACGCTGGCGGGAGCGGGAAGGAAGATGCGTTCGACCAGGCCGAAACGGGTCAGCAGATCCCAGACAACCAGAATGAGGACGGGCAAGAGGCCGTGGATGGCGAGGCGGCGGAGGCGAGGGAGGCGGGAGAGGCGAGGGAGGCGGGAGAGGCGAGGGAGGCGGGAGAGGCGAGGGAGGCGGGAGAGGCGAGAGAGGCGGGAGAGGCGGGAGAGGTTTTGACGGAAGCGCCGGGCAAGCGGCGGGGCGGCGGCGGCGGGGCACGGCGTGTCGTTGGCCGACGGGTGAGCGCGTTGAACGGGGGGCCGGGCGGATGGGGCATTGACAACGGGTGAGGGAGATGCGGTGGTGTCCGTGGCGATGCTCATGGCGGGGAAGCGTGGTTGTTGTGTGGTGCGATGTTGGATACAGCGGAGGCTGGCGATGCGACGTCCGCCTTGTCAGGGTTTGTCATTTTTGATCCGGAGGTTCGGGGCGGGGGGGGGGGGGAGGGGGGAGTTGCCCGTGGTATCGACATAATACTCGCCACCCGCGAAGAAGCGGCGGTCAACGAATTCGGTTATCTGGGTTTCGGTGAGAGGTTTGGCGCCGTAAAAGTCGTCACCATTGTCAATGGCCCATTTGAGGAAGCGGGAGAGGGCGTCGATGGTTTCCTGCGCGTCGGGGCGTCCCGGATCGAGAGCCAGCGTGGATTCGTCCTTGATGATGTAGAGGGAGACGGATTCGGAGGTGCGAAAGGCTTTGGCAGCGACTTTGGCGGTTTCCTCGTAGTTGTTGCCGTCAACGATCCAGCGGCGCGTTTTGTCATAGAGGCGCAAATACGCCTGGATGATGTCGGGGTTCCGGTCGGCATAGCGGCGCAGGGTGATGATGAGCGCGCGGCCGCCGCCGGTGACATACTGGCCGCCGGGCGTGGCCGTGCCGATCTCGCGAACACGGTCTTCCTCGTAGAGCCGGCCTATCTCGACCGTGGCGGCGTGGACGGAAAGGGCTTCGATTTCCCCGGTCAGGAGGGCGAGGATGGCGGGGTTGCCCGTGATGTTGACGTAGCGCACGTCGCCTTTTTTCAGCCCGGTGTCGAGCTGGATGCCTTCGGCGAGGAGGGCTTCGTAGGTGGCGAAGTAAGGGCAGCCCATGCGGGAGGCTCCGAGGATTTTGCCTTTCAGGTCGGAAAGCGCGCGCGAGGGGGATTCCTTGCGGACGATCGTCGTGGCGCGCCGCGGGTTGCAGTCGCCGCTGGACCAGATGACGACAAAATCAAAGCCGTTGGCTTTGTGCTGGAGAGATGGATACGCCATGCGTTCGGCGATGTGGATGTCTCCGCGCTGGAAAAGGGCGGCTTCGGCGCTGCCGGCCACCCGGCGGTCAACGATCTCGACCTCGGTGTTCAGCGGAGCAAACGCCTCCCGCAGCCAGCCTTTCTGGCTGGCGATGGCGATCCAGCTGTTGAGGCCGATTTTGACGACGCGTTTTCCGGAGGGTATGGCCGGTGCGTTCGCCGAGGTTTTGAGCACGGGATTGGCGGCGGAGGCAGCGGCGGCGGCGGGTTCGCCGGCGTCCCCGGTCCTCCGGCAGCCCGCCTGAAACAGGGTCGAGAGGGGCAGGGCGAGGACGAGGACGAACAGGAGGGCGAAGCGGGAGGGGAGGGTCGCGCTTGCTTTGTAGTGGTAAAATCGATTCATCGGGTTGTTTTGCAGGACAGGGGAGAAAAATTCTTTTCCTCCGTTCTTCCATCCCCTCCCCCGGCTGCTTCAGGCAGCCGGGGGGGGGGGGGGGGGGCGGGGAGGCGCATGCCTTGTGCGGGATTTGTCGTCCGGTCGTCCGGGTATCCGGTTGTCGGGTCCTTCGGTTGTAATGGTCCGGAGAATACGGTTCAGAAGTGCCAGGAGAATTTTCCCTGGATGCCGAGGCGTTCGGCGGGCAGGAGATAGGTGTAGGTGTTGCCGCCGGGGCCGCCGGCAGCCGCCCAGTTTTTTTCGTTGGTGACGTTGAGCACGTCGAGGTCGAGGCGCCATTTTTTGGCGGCATAAAAGGCGCCGAGATCGATGCTGTGCTGGGCGGGAACGCGCAGGCTGCCGGAAAGGTTGACGTTCCATGAGGAGGTGAACCATGCACTGGCCTTGAGACCGAAGCCGTTGTCGAAACGGTATGCGGCCCAGGCGTTGGCGCTGTTGAGCGGAGATCCCTGGAAGCGTTTGCCGTCCATGCTGCTGCTGGTGGCGGAGTCGAAACCGCCGTCGTAGGCGGCGTGGATGTAGCTGTAGTTCACGCCGGTGGCGAGGTTGACGTTGGGCTGGTAAGCCAGGGCGAGTTCGACGCCCTGATAGACGAGGTCGTAGATGCTCGCGGCGCCCGTGAGGGAGTCTATCTGGGAGACCTGGCGGGTCTGGCGAAACCAGGCGGCGCTGGCGAAGAGCTGGTTGGGGATGATCTCGAACTTGGCGCCGAGTTCGAAGAGTTCGCTTTTCACGTCGAAGAGGGAGTCGTCGAGGGCGTTGCCGTTGCCGAAGAAGCCGATGGTCTGGCAGCAGCCGCAATCCTGGCTGGAGATGTTGTGATCGTAGGCGAGGTAAACGTTGACCCAGCGGGCAGGGCGGTAGTTGAGGCTGGTGTTGAGGTCGCTGTTCCAGGCGGTGATGTCGTCGTAAGTGTTGAGGTCACCGTAAGTGCCGCCGTGATAATAGCCCTGGCTGACGAGGCGTTTGGTGAGGGAGTTGGTGGTGATTTCGTCGTCCACGAGGGAGAGGCGGGCGCCGGCGCGCCAGGTCCATTTTTCCCCGATGTCGAATTTGTGTTCGCTGAAGAGGTTGTATGTCTTGAGTGTGTTGATACGCGCTTCGCCTCCGGCAAGGCCGCCGCCAAAACCGGCGACAGGGGCGGCAGCGACGCCGTCCTTGCCCCAGGAGGGCGTCCACTGGAGCCAGCCGTAGCGGTCGGAGTAGATGACGGCGCGCCTGCCGCCGGGAGCGACGCTGTCGGGCGTGCCGGTGCCGGGGCCGCGGTTCCAGGGCGAGGTGGCGAGGGCGAGGGAGCCGGAGACGTTGTAGGAGCCGGGTTGTGTGACGTCGGCGTAGTAGACGGGGTTTTCCTGGCCGGTCGCACCGGCGGCATTGCACGTGTTTTCGAGCCAGCGGAAGGAGAAGCCGCTGTTGCTTTGATGGCGGACGTTTGCGCCAAAAAGTTCAAATTCGTGATCGGCGAGGAGTTCGAAGCGCGACTCGACGAGTTTGTTGATGTGGCCGCCGTGGTTGAAGTCGTAGCCGTCCGAGACGTTGTCGCTGTACTGGAAGACGGTGTTGTTGCGGAGGGTGAAGGTGTCGTTGAGTTTCACGGTGGTGATGGCCTGGGCGATGTATTCGTTGGCGTCGTTGCCGGCCACGTCGCTGTCGAGCACCTGGTCGCCGCGGATTTTGACGTCGCGGGGGTCCCGGACTTCCCATCCGGTGATGGTGCGCGGAGAGGCCGGGCTGGAGCCGTCGCCGCCGCCAAAGACGGGCGTGGCCTCGCCGGCCTGATACACCCAGTTGTTGATCAGGTTCTGGCTGAGGCGGTTGATGCCCGTGGGGAGGGCGCCGTCCGATTTGGTCCAGGAGAGGTTGGTCTCCACGGTGACCCTGGAGTTGGGTTTCCAGGCGAGGGCGGCAAAGATGTCCTTTGTATTGCCTTCCGCATTACCCTGGTAGAGGTCGGCTTCGGACTGGAGGAGGCTGACGCGGAGGGCGAGTTTGTCCTCGATGAGCGTGGTGCTGTGGTCGAGTTGTACGGAGAATTGCGGATACGTAGTTTGAGAATGGATACCGAGGCGGCCGAACTTCACGGAAAGCTCGGTCTGGTCCTCGCCGAAGAAGGGTTTTTTCGTGACGTAGTTGACGTAGCCGGCGGTGCGGGAAGTGTTGCCCTGGATGACACTGGGGATGCCGGCAACGATGTCGGCGGATTCCCACGCGTTGTCGTTGAAGGGACGGACGGCGGTGTTGAAGAGCACGATGTTGTTGCGCAGCGTGTCGGCAGTGCCGCCGCGGATACGCGGAACCGAATAGGGCGAGACCGAGCCGCGCTGGACGCTGGGCGAGTAACGGGCGAGGTCGGTGAAGCTCTGGATGGTGTCGTTGTCGAGGTGGGCTTTGGTGACCTGAAAGACGGAGCGCGGCGTCTCGCGAATGGTTTCCTCAAAACCGTAGAGCGAGGTGGACGGGCGCGTGGGCAGGATGGACTGGTCGGCAGGGATGTCCTCGATGGTCACCTTGTCGAGCAGGATGGATTCCTCGATCGAACCGGCGGCGACCGCTCCGGGAGAGGCGGGGGGGGAGGGAGGGGAGGAGGATGCGCCGTTGGGTGGCGCAGCGTCGGCCGGTTGGGCCGGCGAGAGGGCAGGCAGCATGAGCGCCGCCGTCAGTGCTGGCGCAAGGCGCAGCAAGGAACGTTGTGACATGGTCGTAAGATTTAACTGTTTACCTGATTGGTTGTGGATTGAGGGAAACCGGGCAGGGTCGTGTGTTGGTCGTGCCTGGCCGGTGTCCGGCTCGTCTGGATGGGAAACTCTCTTGGCGACTGCCGTGGTCGGATCAGTTGGCCGGAGATCCTTCATGCCTCGCGTCTGGCGACGTAGGGACGGAAGAGAATTGTGAAGCTGGCGCGAATCCCTCCGGCCCTTTCCTCCATCATTTGTCCGGCAGCCGGAGTGTCCGGTGTTGCCCAACCCGTTTCTGGAGAAGTGGTGTCGTTATGTCTCCCCTCCAGTAGTCTGGTCGCGAGCGTCAATGGGAAGCGGGATTCGCTCCTTCATCGAGAGCTAATCTCTACTGTTTTTGTCAGAATACAAATATCAAGTTGGCCTTCACCCGAATCAGAAGAGGAGCTTATGCATTGAATCAGGAATTGATCAACCGGATGCTCCGGTAGTCAATGGCCAGCACAACAGGAAGATGGTGCGGTAAAGCAGGATAGAGGAATGTGTGTGGGGGGGGGGAGGGGAAGAGACGAAGGGAGGGGAAGGAAGAAGGAAGAAGGAAGAGGGAAGAGGGGGGCCGTTATGCGGATCGACAGGTATCGACAGGTTCGACGGGGGCTACGGGGGGACAGGTTTGACAGGGGTGACGAGGGTGACAGGGGCGATCAAGCTACAGTTTCCGGATACTCACGCCGGCGTCGGACAGCAGCGGCCCGACCAGAGGGTCGTTTTTGTAATCGTCGCGGTAACGGATCTCTGCGATGCCGGCGGCGGCGAGGATTTTTGCGCAGTTGATGCACGGGAAATGGGTGACGTAGGCCACGCAGCCTTCCAGCGAACTGCCCCGGCGGGCGGCGTCGGCCACGGCGTTTTGCTCGGCATGGACGGTCGCCTGCTCGTGTCCGTCGCGGACGCGCGACACGTGCGGGGTGCCGGGAAGAAATCCGTTGTAACCGGCGGCGACGAGCCGGTTGCGCCGGTCGCCTCCGCTGACAATCACACAGCCCACATGCAGCCGTTCGCACGGGCTGCGGGTGGAGAGGAGCACCGCCGTGGCCATAAAATAATCATCCCACGACGGCCGCTCGCCAAACCGGGTGGTGGCTTCGGCAATCAGATCGACAGGGGAAATGGTTTTGTTCATTGCGCCACTCGCTAGCTTGGCCGGCGGCGCTTGTCACTCCGAACCACTCGGGACTACTCACACCGGGCGCATCTCAAAAACGAGACATGCAGGAAGCAAAGTCGAGGCACGGGCTTTTACTGACAATCGCCCGATCCGGTAGAGTGGCGATAGAGTGGCGGGAGAGTGGCGGGAGGGAGGCGGGAGGGAGGCGGGGAGGCATGGAGGCGGCGCTTCGCGCCGTCGGCGGGCGAGACGCCCGCGCCACTCCCGGAATCGTTCTCGTTCTCTTGCTCGTTCTCTTTCTCCGGTCCGGGTTCGTACTCCTGCTCTTTCTCGTTCTCCTGATCGTATTCCTGATCGTACTCCTGCTTCGGCACTCGCAAGACGTGCCGGAACACAAACCGGAGAACGAGAACGAGCAAGAGAACGAGAAAGAGTTGATGCGGGCGAGACGCCCGCGCCACTCCGGAACCTGCAGGGGACGCGGGTCCAGACGCCTCAAGATGCTTTCGCCGTTGGCGTGGTTGACGACGATGACTTGTTCAGGCTCCAGATTATCCACCAGGAGCGAGGATTGTGTGGCCACAATGAGTTGGGTCCGGGTTCCGGCTTCTTGCAACATGCCGGATAACAGGTTGATCTCGGTTGGATGCAAACCGGATTCAGGCTCGTCCAGGATGATGGTCGCAGGAGGGTCGGGTTGCAACAGCAGTGTTGCCAGGCAAATATAGCGCAGGGTTCCGTCCGAAAGCTGGAATGGATAATAAATGCTTTCACAGAAACGGTCTCTCCACAGGAGTTGTGTTTGCTGTCCGGTCCCGTCCGGTTTTAGTACAAATTCCCTGAAAAAGGGCGCGACTTGACGGACCGTTTCCTCTATCTGGAAAAAATGATCGGGGTGCTCCCGTTTTATACGCATAAGAAACGGAGCGATGTTTTTTGCGTTTCCATGCAGCACGTCGTTGTCCACGATGTTGCAGGCGTCCATCATGGGCGCGCCAGGCGTGGTGTCCTGAAAATGATAAAGCCGGCGATTCAGGATGTTTTCCTTTACCAGCCGCAGGGAGAGGTTTTTTATATCGATTTTCTGGAGTCCGCTTTCGTTATTCGCCCTGCCAATGGTTTCCCGTTGGCCGATGATATCAGGATGTTCGTCTCCATATTTTTAACCTGAATACATGAGAAAGGCGGCTTCTTCTTCGGCGAAAAAGAGGGTTTGGTCGTTCGCGCCTTGCAATGTGAAAAAATAACCCCGGGCTTCTTTTTCGAAAATCAGTTCTGCTTCGATTTTCGGCGTAATTTTCATTCTCTGAAAGAGGAAGGCGTTTGCGCGTCCGTGGGCACGGATATAGTTTTGCAGTCCTTTATCCACATCAATGATGTTGTTGAGCAGTTCAAAGAACTGCGGATGAAGTTTGTTTTTCCGGTGCCGTTGGATCCGATGAGAACGTTCAGCCCTTTGTTCAGCGGGAATTTTTCCAGGTTACGGATGGATTTATATCCGCGCAGGGTAATTTCTTCGATTGGCGTGTGGTGTTCGTTCATCGGCGGCGGTGTGGGCGGATGGTGGTTTTTTGACGAGTTTGTTTTCCCGGGTGCCTGTGTTGGTTGTTACCTGGCGCCGGCATGGAGGATGTAACGGAGCGAGTAGCGTCTGGCGTCGAGGCGGTAGCGGGCGAGGGTGTCGGGGCCGCAACTGGCGGTGCCGAGTCCGCGGTGGGCGGCGTCGAGGTAAAGGATCGTTTCCGGACGCGGCGCGAGTTCGTGCGCGTGTTTCGCCGCGTAAAGGTCCTCCACGGTGTAGTGCGTGGCGTTGAACTCGAAGAGCGGCGCTGCTTCGATGCGCAGGGCCGGCAGGCGGCTGCGTTTCGCGGTGGCGGCGAGTTCGAGCCAGCGGACGTCCGTGTGGTGGCCGTGCTCCTGCGGCATTACATAATCGACGTATTCGCCGGTCACCGTGCTTTCGTACACACCGACGAGCGTGGAGGCGTGGCGGTCGTTGTAGTTTTCCCACGGGCCGCGTCCGAAATACGCGAGTTGCTCGTAACCGGGCACGAGGTCGAGGCGGATGCCGGCTCGGGCCAAGTCGGTCATGTCGGCGCCGGAAAATACGATGTCGTTGTCCACCGTGAGCGTGCCGTCGGCGCGCAGTGTGTAGTGGTGCGTGTGCGTGCAGTCCGTCCAGCGATCGCGGGCGGTGGCGTTGTGCGCGAGCGTCACGGTGATGGTGCCGTCGGCGTT